>NZ_JAFCXL010000009.1:0-220374 GCF_049898325.1 Massilia sp. DWR3-1-1
TGGTGCTGGGCCATCGACCTGCGCCGCATCGGCAACGCCGAGCGCTTCCTCGCAGCGGCGCTCGGTCACTTCAGCGCTTGAGCTCGAAAGAAACTCAACAGCTAACGGTGAAAGCGCCTAAAAAAAAGGGCCGCGTTCGCACGCGGCCCTTTTGCATTTACCGTTTTCGCTTACTTGTACTGCGGACCGTTCAGCACGAAGGGGCCGCCCTGGTAGATGGTCGTCACGTCGCCCGCCTCCGGATACTCGGCGGTGGCGGGGAACAGGTGAGCGAACTGGCTCGAACTGTCCTTGGCCTTGAAGCCCAGGTGGGCCGCCTTGGTGTTGTCCCACCAGCTGCCCGCGTTGTCGGACTGGCCGAACACGATGGTGTGGCCCACGCGCGGCGCGAACAGCGAGCAGCGCAGCAGTTCGACCAGGTCGTCGTAACTGAAATAGGTGGTCATCATGCGGCGGTTCTTCGGCTCGGGGAACGAGGAACCGATGCGCACGCACACCGTCTCGATGCCCATCCGGTCGTAGTAATAGCGCGACAGCGACTCGCCGAAGCATTTGCTGACGCCATAGAAGGTGTCGGGGCGGGTCGGCGCGTCGGCGTCGATGACGTCGGTGGTGCGGTAGAAGCCCACCGCATGGTTCGAGCTGGCAAACACCACGCGCTTGACGGCGCACTTGTCGACCGCCTCGTACAGGTTGGCCGTGCCGAGGATGTTCGCCTGCATGATGTCCTCGAACGCGTACTCGGTCGACAGGCCGCCGAAGTGCAGCACCACGTCGACGCCGTCCATCATCGCCAGCACGGCGGCCTTGTCGGCCAGGTCGCACTGGACGATCTCCTCGCCGGCGCGGGCCGCGCCCAGGCTGTCGGTGCGCAGGTCGGACAGGCGCACCACGTCGGCCCAGGCGCCGATGCGCTCGCGCAGCACGGTACCCAGCCCGCCGGCGGCGCCGGTGAGCAAAATGCGTTTGAAGGGCTTGCCAATAGTGTGTGTGGTCATGGTCGTCAATGATGGATGAGAGAGTAAATTGGGGTGGGAGCTCAGGTCACCGGCGCCGGGTTGAACAACACCAGCGCGTTGTGCAGCTTCCACTGCTCGGCCCAGGTCTTGCGGCCGCTGGCAACGTCGAGCAGCATGTGGAACAGGTCCCAGCCGACGTCGGCGATGCTGGCCTCGCCGCTGGCGATGCGGCCGGCGTCGAGGTCCATCAGGTCATGCCAGCGCGTGGCCAGCGCGGTGCGGGTGGCCACCTTGATCACTGGCACGGCGGCCAGTCCGTACGGGGTGCCGCGGCCCGTCGTAAAGACGTGCAGGTTCATGCCGGCCGCCAGTTGCAGGGTGCCGCAAATGAAATCGCTGGCCGGGGTGGCGGCGTAGATCAGCCCCTTGCTGCTGAGTTTCTCGCCGGGCGCCAGCACGCCGGAGATGGCCATGCTGCCGGACTTGACGATCGAGCCCATGGCCTTTTCGACGATGTTCGACAGGCCGCCCTTCTTGTTGCCCGGCGTGGTGTTGGCGCTGCGGTCAACGCCGCCCCGCTCGAGATAATTGTCGTACCAGGCCATCTGCGCGACCATCGCGTCGGCCACCGCGGGCGAGGCGGCGCGCGCGGTCAGCTGGTCGATGCCGTCGCGTACTTCGGTCGTCTCCGAAAACATCACGGTGGCGCCGGCCCGCACCAGCAAATCCGTGGCAAAGCCCAGCGCCGGGTTGGCGGTCACGCCGGAGAAGGCGTCGCTGCCGCCGCACTGCATGCCGACGATCAGCTCGGAGGCGGGACAGGTTTCGCGACGGCGCAGGTCGAGCACGGCCAGTTGCTGCTCGGCCGTCTGCATGATCGACGCGATCATCGACATGAAGCCCACATGCGCCTCGTCCTGCAGGCACACGTGGGACGGCTCGCCGCCATTGCCGGCGATGGGGATGGCGCCTTTCGGGAACAGGCGCGCCGGTTGCAGCTTTTCGCAACCAAGGCTCACCAGCATCGCCTGGCCGCCGAAATTCGGGTTGCGGCTGATGTTGCGCACGGTGCGGATGGGGATCTCGGCGCCCGGCGCGTCGATCGCCACGCCACAGCCGTAGGTGTGTTCGAGACCGACCACGTCGTCCACGTTGGGATACTTGGGCAGCAACTCGGCCTTGATGCGTGCCACCGCATGCTCGACGACGCCGGCCACGCACTGCACCGTGGTGGTGATGGCCAGGATGTTGCGGGTGCCGACGGTGCCGTCGGCGTTGCGGTAGCCCTGGAAGGTGTAGCCCGCCAGTGGTTCGACCGCTTCCTGAGCGCGGGTGCTCACGGGAAGGTGGTCCAGTCCACGCGCCGGCGGCATCAGTACCTCGGCCTCGGCGACCCAGCTACCGGCTGCAAGCGCCTTCGCGGCGGCGCCGATGGTGACGTTGTAACGCAACACCGGCGCGCCGGCGGCGATGTCCGTCAGCGCCACCTTGTGGCCCTGCGGGACTGCTTCGCGCAGCGTGAGACCATCGGCAAACACGGCGCCGGCGGGCAGGCCGCCGTCGTTGACGACGATGGCCACATTGTCGTTGTCGTGCATGCGGATGTAACGGGGAATCGGGGCGGGCGCGCTGGACGTCGCAGTGGTCATGGTACCTTCCTTGGCGTGGTTGATGCCTGGCGCCTGCCCCAGCAGTGCGAAGTCGCCGGTAGCGCGCCTGACAAGCGTGTGCTACGTTGCTCGTCGTTGCATGGCTCGCCATGCCGCCACCTCGCGCCTTGCCCACACTTGCCATGCATCGCTTCCGGCTTCCCCCGTCCTGTTGGGATAGGCGCCAGGCCTGACCAATCAAGTATGCCAGCAAATAAAATATTTGGCTAGTCCACATTGAAAAATTGGTCTAACCACTTTACAATAACCGTCAACAAGATCACACCGCCATGAACAAGAAAATTTCGCCACCCCACGAGACCGTCAGCCAGGAACCGCGCCTGTACCGCGTCGTTGCCGACCGCATCCAGCAGATGATCCGCGACGAGCGCATCGCGCCGGGCGAACGCTTGCCGTCCGAGCGCGACCTGTCGATCAAGCTCAGCGTCAGCCGCGCCTCGCTGCGCGAAGCGCTGCTCGCGCTCGAACTGGGCGGCGTCGTCGAGGTGCGCAGCGGCTCCGGCGTGTACGTCAGCGAAGCGGCGACCTTGGAGGCGAGCCTGGCCGAAGCGGGCCCCGGCCCGTTCGAAGTGCTGTCGGCACGCCGCCTGATCGAGGCCGAAGTGGCCGCCATCGCCGCCCGCATGGCCACCGACAGCGCCGTCGACGCCATCTTGCGCGCGGTCGAAGAGATGGAGCGCCAGCACGCCGACAAGTCGAGCAACGAGCAGGCCGACCGCAACTTCCACCTGGCCATTGCGCGCGCCACCGGCAACAGTGCGCTGGTCGGCGTGATGGGCTACCTGTGGGATCAGCGCGGTCACTTGTGGCACAAGCTCAAGGAGCATTTCCAGACCGAAGAACTGCGCCTCGAAACGCTGGCCGATCACCGCCGCATCGTCGCGGCGATCGCCGCGCGTGACCCGGCCGAGGCCAAGCGCGCCATGCGTGCCCACCTCGAGCGCGTCACCCGCACTTTTTCGCGGGGCTAGTTTGTAGAGACGACGTTTGCAAGCCCCGCCTGCGACCTCGGCCCCTTCGGGCGGCCTTCGTCGACAGCGGCACGGTGCACGCGAGGTGCGCCACCAGGCGGGTCCCCCGGACCCGCTTTGCCGACAATAACAGGGGACACAGACATGAAACTTCGCATCTGCACGCTGGCATCGCTGGCGCTGTGCGCCGCCGCGGGCGCCCAGGATAGCCGCACCGTCAGCGAGCCGCGCCTGCCGCCGGCGTGCGCGGTGCTGGCGCCGCTGGCGCTGGCAGCCGGTGGCGACGACGCCGCCCGCATCCAGGCCGCGCTCGACGCCTGCGCGCCCGGGCACGCGCTGCACCTGGCGCCGGCCAATGCGCAGGGACGCTTCACCAGTGGTCCGCTGCGCCTGCCCAGCGGCGTCACGCTGGTGATCGATGGCGGGGCCACGCTGTACGCCAGCGGCGATGCCAGGGTCTATGACCGCGGCGCCGGCAGCTGCGGCACGATCGACACCAACGGCCGCGGCTGCCGCCCCCTGATCAGCGCCGACGACACCAGCGGCGCCGGCATCATGGGAGACGGCGTGATCGACGGCCAGGGCGGCCGCCTGGTCGATGGCAAGACCGAATCGTGGTGGCAGCTGGCGCGCCGCGCGCAAAAGGAGAAGGGCCGCCAGAACGTGCCGCGCCTGATCGAAGTGAACCGCTCGCGCGACTTCACCATGCACCGCATCACGCTGCGCAATTCACCGAACTTCCACGTCACGCTCAACCGGGTCGACGGCTTCACCGCCTGGGGCGTGCGCATCGACACCCCGCACGACGCCCGCAACACCGACGGCATCGACCCGATCTCCTCACGCAACGTCACCATTGCCCACAGCTTCATCCGCACCGGCGACGACAACGTCGCCATCAAGGCGGGCAACAACGGCCCCACCGAGAACATCTCGATCCTGCACAACCATTTTTACAGTGGCCACGGCATGTCGATCGGCAGCGAGACCAACGGCGGCGTGCGCAAGGTGCTGGTCGAGGACTTGAGCATGGACGGCACCACCGCGGGCCTGCGCATCAAGAGCAACGACACACGCGGCGGCGACGTGCGCGACATCGTCTACCGCAACGTCTGCCTGCGCGACGTCAAGGCGCCGATCTACATCGGCACCCACTACGAGCCGCAGCCGGCCGGCACCCTGATCCCCTCGTATGCGGGCATCACGATGGAGCGCGTGCACAGCATCACGCCCGGCAAGGTGCTGCTGCAAGGCTACGACGAGCAGCGCCCCTTGCTGCTGACCGTGCGCGACGTCGTCGTCGCCGGCGCGCCCGAGGTGCAACTGGCGTTCGCCCGCATCGGCGGCGACGGCCAGCCGGGACAAATCAATCCGCCCGGCGTCCAGGGCATCGACTGCAGCGCGCGCTTCACGCCCTTCCCGCCAGCGCCGCCTCCCCTCACCACCCCACAATAAAACCACAAGGCAGACACCATGCAAGAGACCATCAACACGAAACGCCGCGGCCTGATCCAGGCACTGGGCGCGGCCGGGCTGGCGCCGGCGGCGCCGGCGGCACTGGCGGCGGCCCATGTCGCCCCCGACCCATGGCTGCAGGCGCAGGCGATCATCGACCGCCTGGCCAAGCCCGTTTCCTTCCGCAAGGTCGACTACCTGGCCAGCGACTTCGGCGCCGCGCCGTGCAAGCTGGTGATGGTCAAGGGCTGGCGCTCGTCGGACGAACAGGCCGACATCGCCACGCCGGCGCCGGGGTCGAAGGACTGCTACGCGGCGTTCGCCGCCGCCATCGCCGCCTGCCACCAGGCCGGTGGCGGGCGCGTGGTGATCGCCGCCGGCGACTGGTATTGCGCCGGCCCGCTGGTGCTGCTGTCGAACGTCAACGTGCACCTGCAGGCGGGCGCCCGCATCTACTTCAGCAACAACCCGGCCGACTACGCCAGGTACGGCGACTACGATTGCGGCGCCAACGGCAAGCTGGTGCTGTCGCGCTGGCAGAGCAACGACTGCCTGAATTTTTCGCCCATGGTGTATGCGCACGGCCAGGACAATATCGCGCTCACGGGCGATGACTGGACCAGCATTCTCGATGGCCAGGGTGGCATGCCCTTCGATGGCAGCAAGGACTGCTGGTGGACCTGGAAGGGCAAGGACAAGACGATCGACGCGGCGGCGCAGCACACCACCCCGAATTTCACCGCCAACAAACCCTCGCAGCGCACCCCCAACCCGCGCAATCCCAGCTCGCTGGCGGCCATCGCGCCCCAACTGGACGACGCGCAGCGCCGGCTGATCCAGGGCGAGGGCGAGACCTGGCGCTGCGACGAGAACTTCCTGCCGGCGCTGTCCGAAGCGGGGGTGCCGGTGGCGCGCCGGGCGTTCGGGCTGGGCCATTTCCTGCGCCCGCCGATGATCCAGCTGATCGGCTGCACCAACGTGCTGCTGCAGGGCTACCAGGTCACCAACACGCCGTTCTGGCAGCACCATCCGGTCCACTGCCGCAACCTGGTGATCCGCAAGGTCTATGCCAACAGCCTGGGGCCGAACAGCGACGGCTTCGATCCGGAATCGTGCGACTACGTGCTCGTCGATGGATGCACCTTCGATACGGGCGACGACTGCATCGCCATCAAATCGGGCAAGGACCTCGATACCCAGTACGGGCCGTCGCAGAACATCGTCATCCAGAAGTGCACCATGCATAGCGGCCATGGCGCGGTAACACTGGGCAGTGAAATGGCGGGCGGCATCCAGAACGTATTCGCCCAGGACCTGGTGTTCGAGAACGTCCATTGGGCCACCAATGCGCTCAATACGGCGATCCGCCTGAAAACGAATATGAACCGCGGCGGCTACCTGCGCAATTTCTACGTGCGCAATATATCGATCCCGAACGGCGTGCAAACGAGCCCCTCGTTCTACGCGTCCCTGCCCGGTTCGCCCATTGCGACGCGCAGCGTGGCCGCCGCCGCCGGCGCCGTCGTCACCTTCGACTGCGACTACTCCCCGCGCGCCGACAATGTGCGCACGCGCCCGCCCGTGGTATCGAATGTGCACATCTCGAACGTCCGCGTGGGCAATGTGACCAAGGGCGGCAAGCAGGTCTCGTGCTACCAGGCGATCGTCATCCTGGGCCCCGTCGCCTTCGACTACAACGGCCCGCAACCGGCGCCCGCCATCCTGCCCGTGCACGACATCACCATCAGCGACTGCGATTTCGGCACGCCCGTCAACGCCGCCCAGCCCTACTACCTTTATAACGTCAAGGGCCTGACGCTGAAGAACGTCACCATCGCCGGACGCGTGCACAACAGCACGCTGTCGGCTTGAATCACGCCGCCCCTACAGGAAGCAACACCATGAAACTGCGCCCTATTCTATTCGCCGCCGCCGCCAGCGCCTGCTGCCTGGCCAACGCCGCCGGCAAGCTCACCGTCGCCGTCAGCAACACGGGCGAGCTGGCACGCCCGGCCGAGACGATCGTGATCGCCTGGTCCAGCGTCAACTTGCACCTGCCCGGCGCGCTGCTCCAGCAGATCGTCGTGAAAGACGCCGCTGGCCACGTGCTGCCCTACCAGGTGACGAACGTCGCGCCGCTGGTGAAAGACCCGCGCGGCGAAGGCGTGGCCTACGGCGAGCTGTTCTTCCAGCACGATTTCGCCGCCGGCGAGAAGAGCGCCACCTTCACCATCGAGAAAACCACGACGGTGTCGCCGCCCTTCCCCATCAAGGCCTTCGCCCGCTACGTGCCGGAACGGCTCGACGACTTCGCCTGGGAAAACGACAAGGTCGCCCATCGCACCTACGGCAGCGCGCTGGCCGCGCCGGCCGCGCCCGGCTCCGGCAAGGAGGTGCTGGTCTCGAGCGGGGTGGATATCTGGTTCAAGCGCGTGCCGTATCCGATCGTCGACCGCTGGTACAACAAGGGCCATGACCACTACCACCACGACGAAGGCGAAGGCATCGACATGTACAACGTCAGCGGCAGCCGTGGCAACGGCGGCACCGGCGTGTGGGACGGCGCCGCACTGCACGTGGGCGTGAACTACCGGACCTGGAAAGTGCTGGCCAACGGCCCGGTGCGGGCCATCTTCGAGCTGGGCTACGACAGCTGGGACGCCGCCGGCGTCAAGGTGTCCGAGGTCAAGCGCTACACGGTCGACGCGGGCCATTATTTCGACCAGGTCGAGAGCACCTTTTCGTTCACCGGGCCGCAGCAGCTGACCGCGGCCGTGGGCATCAACAAGACCCCGTCCGACAAGGGCCAGACGCCGACGATCACGGTCGACCAGGCAGCAGGCGACGGCGCGCTGATCCAGTGGGTCGAGCAGCGCTCGAAGGGCGCCTTCGGCACCGCCATCATCGTGCCGACGGCGGGCCAGCCAGCCTACGCGGAGGACGCCAGAAACGCCCTGATGCTCGCGCCCGTGAGCGCCGGCCAGCCACTGCGTTACTACGTGGGCGCCGCCTGGAGCGGGTCGAATGAGATCACCTCGCGGCAGGACTGGCAGCGCTACGTCGCCCAGCAGTCGGCGCGCGTGCGCGCGCCCGTCAGCGTGAGCCTGTCGGCCACGCCCTGAGGCAAGCGGGGCGCCGCCGGCGCCCCTGGTTCAGCATGCGGACGATGGACGCGGCGCGCCGAACAAGGCCGCCACCAGCGGATCGCGGCGCGCCGGCGCACTGCCGGCGCCAGGGGAACAGCCGGCCACGCAGTCGGCGCGGGTCAGTGCGGCAAGGAAGACCCCTGCCGCCAGCGGATCGGCGCTACGGCGATACAGCGTGCGGTCCAGGCAGCCCGCGGCCTGGCGCACGGGATGCGCATCGATCACCCCTGCGTCGAGCAGTTCGGCGAGGTAGTTGCGCGCCGCCGTCAGCGAGCATTCCAGCAACAGGGCGACGCCGGCATTGCCGAGATCGCGCGCCGCGAACGCGGCGACCAGCGCCCCCAGCTTGTCGATACGCCGCGCGCTCGAAAGTCGCGATGCGATTTGCCTGCTTGTCAAAAGTGTCTCCCGCTGGTTGGATCGAATGGCGCCACCGCGCGACGTCAACGTCGCCCGTTGATTCTAATGTGGCCTGACCACCTTGGCAAGCTGGTAATACCAAAATTCAGGCAGGCGCGCGACCCGGCGAGCGCTCAGACGGGGCTGTGATCGACGCTGAAGGTGAACTGGCGCCGCAGGCGCTGTCCCGGCGCCAGCACGGTCAGTCCGTTGTGCACGGGTCCGCCGGGCATGTTGTGGGCATTGATGACGTGGTCGACCGGTTCGAAGCAAAAAAAATCGCCGCCAGCGGGCGCATACACAATGTAATAGGCGGCGTCGGCCTCGATGCGCAAGCGCAGGCCCCGCTCCGGCCAGGCGATGTCGGCGCCGCCATCCCATCCGGCGAACACGTTGTCGATCGCGCTGGCCGGCAAGGGGCTGTGATGCTCGAAGCACCACGCCGGCGGCACCGGCACGGCGCTGGCCGGCAATTTGTCGGCGCCGCCCAGCCAGACTTCGCGCGCGGGCGCGCGCAGCGTCACGCCGGCGCTGCGTGGCATCCACGGATGCAGGCCCAGGCCGAACGGCAGCGCGCATGCGCCGGTATTTTGCACTTCGAGCGTGATCGCGAGGGTGGCGTCATGCAGCGCATAGTCCATCTGCGCCACGTACGAAAACGGCGCGCCGGCCGCGCGATCGAGCCGCAGCGAGACGGCCGTCTCCCCCTGTTCGATGACTTGCCACGGCAGCAGCCAGCCGTCGCCGTGGATGGGGTAAGGATCGCCGTCACGGTTGGGGGCGACCTGGTAGCTGCGGCCGTCGAAGGCGAAGCCGCCGGCCAGACGGTTCGACCACGGCAGCAGTGGAAAGCAGGCCAGCTGGTTCGGCCGCGGCCTGCTGCCAGCATCGGTGGCAGCGGCCAGCGGGCGCAGCACGGGGACCGGCGCGGCCGCGCCCAGCGCATCGAGGCGCGCCAGGCCGCCGCCGATGTCCGGCACGATCTCGGCACCAAGAAAAGCGTTACGTAGCGTGACCGTGCGCATTCAAGCGTGGCCGCCGAAGCATTGCTCGGGCATGCCGGCCACGCCCGCATCGAGCATCAGGACGGCGCCGGCCAGCAGGTCGCCGGCGGGCGCGCCGGTGCTGATCGAGGTGACCAGCATGGTTGTCATGTCGGCGCCGCCGAAACTGCACATGCTCGGCTTGGCCAGCGGCAGCGTGATCGAGCGGTCCAGTTTGCCCTCGGGCGTGAAGCGGTGCAGCTGACCGGCGTCGTTGGCACAGGTCCAGTAGCAGCCATCGACATCGATGGCGGCGCCGTCGGGCCGGCCCGGGTACCCGTTCATGTCGACGAACACGCGCTGGCCGCTGGGGGTGCCGCTGGCGGTATCGTAATCGAAGGCCCACACCAGTTGGCGCGAGGCGTGCGAGTCCGACAGGTACATGGTGCGCCCGTCGGGCGACCAGGCCAGCCCGTTCTGCGTGACCAGGCCCGAGACCACGGGCGCCGAGATGCCCGCGCCGGCGCTGTAGCGATACAGCTTGCCGCTGGCGGGCGGCAGCGTCGCATCGAGCGCCATGGTGCCGCTCCAGAAGCGCCCCTGGCGGTCGCAGCGGCCGTCATTGAAGCGCATGCCGGCCATGCTCCCGGCGGGCGCGGCCAGGCGCGTCGCCGCCACTGCCTGGCTCGCTTCGTCGAGGCGCAGCTGAAAGATCCCGCTTTCCATGCCGGCGATCAGGTCGCCCTGCTCGTCGAGGGCGATGCAGGCGACCATTTCGGCACACTGCCATGTGCGCGCCGTGCCGGTGGCGCCATCGAAGCGCCAGATCGCGCGGGCGGCGATATCGACCCAGTACCACAGGGCGCGGCGCGCGCACCACAACGGACTCTCGCCGACCACGCAGGCCATGTCGCCGACGCGGTCGATGGTCGCGGCTGCGCCGAAGCTTGATGGAGTTGCCATGATTGCCTTTGAGTGTGGGTGGCGCGGCGCGCCAATGGAAGGATATCGGTCGTCGTACAACGATTGCAGTAGTATAATCAGCACACATTTAAATAGCAACGACTGCCCTCGACAGTTCCTTTTCCGAGCGACTCCATGATCCCGACACCCCTGCCCTCCGCGCCCCCCAAAAAACACCGCAACCTGGCCCAGGGGGTGGTGGCCTACATTGCCGACGCCATTCGCGACGGGACCCTCAAACCGGGCGACAAGCTGCCCACCGAAGCCGAATTCATGCGCATCCTGGGTGTGAGCCGCACCGTGGTGCGCGAAGCCATTTCGCACATGCAGGCGGCCGCCATGGTCGAGACGCGCCACGGCATCGGCACCTTCGTGCTTGAGCCGCCGCCGGCGGCCATGCTGGGCATCGATCCGAACACGGTCGTGACGATGCGCGACGTGCTGGCCATCCTCGAACTGCGCATCAGCCTCGAGACCGAAGCGGCCGGCCTGGCCGCCAGCCGGCGCAGCGACGCCCAACTGCAGCAACTGCGCGCCGCGCTCGACAGCTTCCAGACCTGCGCGCGCAATGGCAGTGAAACGGTGGCGCCGGACGTGCAGTTTCACCTGCTGATCGCGCAGGCGTCGGGCAACCGCTACTTCCACGACATCCTCAACCACCTGGGCACGAACATCATTCCCCGCTCGCGCGTGAACTCGGCCAAGCTGGCGCAGGACGAGCCGTCGGCCTACATGGAGCGCGTGATCCACGAGCACGAGGACCTGTTCAATGCGATCGCGCGCAAGGACCCCGAGTCGGCGCGCGCGGCCATGCGCACCCACCTGAGCAACAGCCGCGAACGCCTGCGGCGCGCGCAGGAACTCATCGAGGGCAAGCTGCCCTAGAACCCGCGCGCCCCGTCAGCCGATATAGATTGCCCGGAAATCGTTGACGTTGGTGAGGGTGGGCCCGCACACGACGGAGTCGCCCAGCGCCTGGAAGAAGCCGTGGCCGTCGTTGTTGGCCAGGCTGGCGCGCGGCTTGATGCCCAGCGCCCAGGCGCGTGCCAGGGTGTCGGGGGCCAGCAGGGCGCCGGCGATGTCTGCCTGGCCGTCGACGCCGTCGGTGTCGCAGGCGATCGCGTGCACGCCCGCCAGGCCATTCAAGGCCACGCCAAGAGAGAGCAGGAATTCGACGTTGCGCCCGCCCTGGCCGTCGCCGCGCACGGTGACGGTGGTTTCGCCGCCCGAGAGCACGATGCAGGGCGGCGTGAACGGTTGATGGTGCGTGCGCACCTGGCGGGCGATGCCGGCCATGACGATGCCCACTTCGCGCGCTTCTCCCTCGATGCTGTCGCCGAGGATGTGGACCGCAACGCCCGCGGCGCGGGCGACGGCGGCGGCCGCTTCGAGCGCCATCTGCGGCGTGGCGATCATGCGAATGGCGTTACCGGCCAGGCGGGCGTCGCCCGGCTTGAGCGATTCGCCGGCGCCCGTCTCAAGCAATGTGCGGATGGCGGGCGGCACGCTGATGGCGTAGCGTTGCAGGATGTCGAGGGCATCGGCGCAGGTGCTGGGGTCGGCGCTGGTGGGGCCGCTGGCGATGTCGGCCGGATCGTCGCCCGGCACGTCGGAAATGAGCAGTGTGAGCACGCGCGCCGGGTGGCAGGCGGCGGCCAGGCGGCCGCCCTTGACGGCCGACAGGTGGCGCCGCACGCAGTTCATTTCGCCGATGGTGGCGCCGCTTTTGAGCAGCGCGCGGTTGAGGTCCTGCTTGTCGGCCAGGGTCACGCCGTCCAGCGGCAGCGCCAGCAGGGACGAGCCGCCGCCGGAAATGAGGCAGATCACCAGGTCGTCGGCGCTCAAGCCTTGCACCAGCGCGAGGATGCGCCGGGCCGCCGTCATGCCGGCCTGGTCGGGCACGGGGTGGGCCGCTTCGACGATCTCGATGCGCTCGCACGGCACCGCGTAGCCATAGCGCGTGACGACCAGGCCGGCCAGTTCGCCCGGCCAGTGCTGCTCGAGCGCGCGCGCCATCTCGGCCGAGGCCTTGCCGGCGCCGATGACGATGGTGCGCCCGCGCGGCGCGGCCGGCAGGTGCGGCGGCAGGCAGCGCGACGGCTGCGCCGCGGCGACGGCGGCATCGAACATTTGCCGCAGCAGCTTCGGTGGATCAATCATGGCGATCTCCACAAGTTATTCCGGCACCGGCGCGCCGATGTCGTAATTCGCCATCAGCTCGAGCGCGCGCACCAGCGCCGAATGGTCCCACGCCTTGCCGCCATGGGCGGCGCAGCTGTTGAACAGTTCCTGCGCGGTGGCGGTATTGGGCAGCGACACGCCGACCTGGCGCGCGCACGACAGGGCCAAATTCAGGTCTTTCTGGTGCAGCTCGATGCGAAAGCCGGGCGCGAAGGTGCGCTTGATCATGCGCTCGCCGTGCACCTCGAGGATGCGCGAGGCGGCAAAACCGCCCATCAGCGCCTGCCGTACCTTGGCCGGATCGGCCCCCATCCGCGAGGCGAACAGCAGCGCTTCGCCGACCGCCTCGATATTGAGGGCGACAATGATCTGGTTGGCCACCTTGGTGGTCTGGCCGTCGCCGTTGGCGCCGACCAGCGTGATGTTCTTGCCCATTAACTCGAACACGGGCTTGACGGCGTCGAACGCCGCCTGCGGGCCGCCGACCATGATGGTCAGGCTGGCCGCCTTGGCGCCCACTTCCCCGCCCGAGACGGGGGCGTCGAGGTAGTCGCAGCCGAGCGCGTTGATGCGCGCGGCAAACTGCTTCGTTTCGATGGGCGAGATCGAGCTCATGTCGACGACGATCTTGCCGGCGGCCAGGCCCTGCGCCACCCCGCCCTGATCGAACAGCACCGAGGCGACGTGCGGGGTGTCGGGCACCATGATGATGATGATGTCGGCCTGGCGCGCCACTTCCTCGCCCGAGGCGCAGGCGACCACGCCCAGCGCCGCCAGTTGCGCCGGTAGCGGCTTGTGGTCATGCGCGAACAACTGGTGGCCGCCGTTGACGATGTTGGCGGCCATCGGTGCGCCCATGATGCCAAGGCCAATGAATCCCACTTTACTCATGATGCGCTCTCCTGATGTTGGAACGTGTTGAATGGTTTGAATGCGTGAATGATTTGAGCCAGGGCCGCTCAGGCCACCGGCCTGAATCTGGCGGCCAGCGCTTCGGCGCCGCGCGCAAGGACGCCGACGTCGCTGCCGACGGCGACGAAGGTGCAGCCGATGGCCATGTAGTGGCGGGTGAGCTTTTCATCGCCGACCAGGATGCCGACCGGTTTGCCGCAGGCGCGGATGCGGCGCACCGCGTCTTCGATGGCCGCCACCACCTCCGGGTGGGTGGTCTGGCCGATATGCCCCATCGACGCGGCCAGGTCGCCAGGCCCGATGAAGATGCCGTCGACGCCGTCGACCGCGCCGATCGATTCGATGTTCGACAGCGCCAGCGGGGTCTCCACCTGCAGCAGCACGCACAGCTGCTCCTCGCACAGCGCCGGATAGTCCTTGACCCGGCCGAAGTCGGAGGCGCGTGCCGCTGCCGCGTAGCCACGCACGCCGCGCGGCGGATAGCGCGTCGCCGCGACCGCCGCCTGCGCCTCGGCGGCATCCTGGACAAATGGAATGAGCAGCGTCTGCACCCCAAGGTCGAGGTAGCGCTTGATGGTCACGCTGTCGTTCCAAGGCGGGCGCACGATGGGATGGGTGGCGCCGCGGCTGATCGCCTGCAGTTGCGCGTGCACCATCGGCAGCTCGTTCGGGGAATGCTCGGTGTCGAGCAGCAGCCAGTCGAAGCCCGCGTTGGCCAGTACCTCGACGGTGACGTTGCTGGACAGGCCGGACCACAGCCCCAGCTGCAACGTGCCGGCGCCGATGGCGCGCTTGAAATGATTGATGGGCATGAGTACGGGCATGGGCAAGGTCACGGTCAGGTCTCCTCAGAACGATGGGGGAAATGCAGTGCAAGCGGCAGCGGCAAGCGGCAATGGACACTGGTTGTCAGTCGTCATACCTCTTAATACTATCAACATCGGGCTGTAAAGACAACCGCTGATACGAAGATTTTTGCCAGTTGTGGCAAAAACAGCGCTTGGTCGCAGAGAACGCTTGTGATAGGACATCGTATGACATAAACTCTGCTCAGCTTGTTGCTTTTTTGCAGTCAGCAGCAGCGTTGGAATAAATGACCACCTATGACCTCGGCCGCAGAGCATCTGCCGGCCTTCGTCACAGTGGCGCGGGGTACGCGAGGTGCCCCGACACAGCCGCCCTACAAGAGGCAGGCGAATTCCCACCTATTTATAATCAGCAGGAGACAATGTAATGAAACCGCACCCCCATTTCGCGCAGTCCAGATTGGTCCTCACCTCGATCACCCTCGCGGTGCTCACGATGATGAACCAGGCTGCCGCCCAACAAGCCGACGCGCCGATGCAACGGGTCGAAGTGACCGGTTCGAGCATCAAGCGACTCGCCAGCGAAGCGGCACTGCCCGTATCGACCATCAAGGCCGAGGAATTCGCCCAGCGCGGCATGACCACGCTGGCCGACGTCATGATGGCATTGCCGCAATCGGCCTCGCTGGCGCCGTCGAACGCCGGCTCGGGCACCAACATCAACTTGCGCGGCCTGGGCGTGAACCGCACCCTGGTGCTGCTCAACGGGCGCCGCCTGGCCAATGAGGCCATCGCCGACGGCTACGCCAACCTTGACGTGATTCCCATGAGCGCACTGTCGCGTGTCGAGATCCTGCGCGACGGCGCGTCGTCGATCTACGGTTCCGACGCGATCGGCGGCGTGGTCAACTTCATCACCAAGAGCTCGTACGAAGGCGCCTCGCTGACGGCGCAGTACATCCAGCCGGAGAAAAAAGGCGGCGGCGACGAGCAGCGCGCCACCTTCACCTTCGGCAAGGGCAACCTGGCCACCGACGGCTGGAACCTGTACGCCACCATCGACGGCCACCGCCGCAGCAAGCTGGCCTCTAAGGACCGCGCCGAACTGAGCACCAACGAACTGCTCACCAGCATCGGCCGCGCGCCCACCCTGGGCAGCGGCGGCTATGCGATGCCGGCCAACTTCACCACCAGCGCCAACAAGACCGCGCAGAACCCGTACTACAGCCGCGGCTGCGCCGCGCCGTATTCGATCCAGGGCGCCAAGAGCACTTGCATCCTCGACGCCAATGAATACGGCACCGCCCTGTACGGCAATCAGCAGGTGACGTTCTATGCGCGCGGCACCAAGAAATTCTCCGACGATCACACCATGTCCGTCGATTTCGTGCGCGGCCAGGAATACATCCTTGGCACCAAGAATCCGAGCACCAGCCTGGCCGCGAACGGCGTCAGCGCCACCGTGCCGGCGACCAGCAAATGGTACCCGGGCGCCAGTGGCGGCGTGCCTGCCGTGGCCGGTCTGAAAGGCGAACCGCTGATCGTCACCTGGAGCGTGGCCGACCTCGGCCTGGCCGTCACCAAGGACGTGCAGGTCAACCAGCGCCTGGCCATCAGCGACGACGGCCGCATCGGCAACTGGGACTACAAGGCCGGCCTCGTCTACGGCAGCAGCACGCGCGAAAACTACTATGACTCCGGCTATGTCAGCGGCCCCGGCCTGATCACCGGCCTGGCCAACGGAACGCTCAATCCCTTCGGCCTGCAGGACGCGGCCGGCCTGTCCTACCTGAAATCGATTGGCGTCGACGGCGTCAAGAACCGCAGCTCGAAGAGCACCTTTGCCGGCGTCGACGTGACGGCCAGCCGCGCGCTGATGGAACTGGCCGGCGGCCCGCTGTCGCTGGCGGTCGGTGCCGACTTCCACCGCGACACCACGGAAGACACCAAGCTGGGCATCACCTCGAGCGTCACCTACGCCAACTCCAGCCCGTCGCACGGCGAGGGCGCCCGCAACGTCGCCGCGCTGTTTGCCGAGCTCGATATTCCCATCACCAAGACGCTCGACCTGAACCTGGCCGTGCGCGACGACCATTTCAGCGACTTCGGCAACACCATCAATCCAAAGGCAAGCTTCCGCTACGAGCCGATGAAGACCCTGATGTTCCGCGGCTCGGCCAACACGGGCTTCCGCGCACCGACGCTGTTCGACCGCTATGGTTACCGTCTGCCGGGCGCCACCGGCACCACCAGCGCCAAGTGGGACGATCCGATACTGTGCCCAAGCGCGACGCCAGCCGTTGTCGGCAGCGGCAAGGCCCTGCCCGGTTACGTGGCATCGGCAGTGTGCAACGTGGCCCTGCCCAAGCAGACCGGCAGCAACGCCGAACTGGTGCCGGAAAAGTCGAAGGGCTTCACGCTGGGCGCCGTGTTTGAACCAAGCAAGAACCTCACCGTGTCGGTCGATTACTGGAACATCCGCATGACGGACATGCTGGCCAATCTGCCGGAGCAGGTGTACTTCATGGACCCCGTCAAATATGCGTCCTTCTTCGTGCGCAATGCCGACGGCACCCTGAACTACATCAAGAACACCACGATGAATCTGGGCGGCCAGAAGGCAGCTGGTTTTGACGTCTCCGGCGCCTTTGCGTTCCCCCGCAGCGCGGCGGGTGACTTCAAGATCCAGCTCGACGGCACCTACCTGACCCAGTTCGACAACCAACTGGAAAAAGACAGCGAATACGTGTCGAACGTCGGTCGCTTCGGCCTGGCCAGCAACGGCACCACCAGCAGCCTGCCGATCATCACCTTCCGCTGGAAGCACACGCTCAAACTGCAATGGAACAACGGCGACCTGGGCGCGCAGCTGACCCAGAACTACAACTCGGGCTACCATGACCAAAACCTGGTGGCGGCGCAGTACTTCCGCGACATCGAGCCGTACAAGGTGTGGAACCTGACGGGCACCTACAAGGGCATCAAGCACATCGTGATTGTCGCCGGCGTGACCAACCTGCTCGACGCCAAGCCGCCCGTGACGAACCACAGTGGCTACACGTACGGCTACCTGAGCAGCGCCGCCAGCCCCGTCGGCCGCGCCTTCAACCTGCGCCTGACCTACGACTTCTGATGGCCGTACGGTGATTGACCCGGCATCGCGCCACGCGCGCGATGCCGGCCAGCGGACGGTCCGGCGCGACCCGTCCGCTTTTCTTTTTCTGCTTTTCTTTATCCGCTTTTCTTTTTCCGCTTTCCGCTTTCCGTTTTAAGTTTTTCGCTCCCCCCCTTCTTCGACTGACGCAGCCCCCCCCCCCCTTGCTACGCTGGCTGCGGCCGTACCGTGCCTGTAGCGAAGGCCCGGCGCTTTCACCGTTGCCTGTTGAATTTTCCCAGCGACACGTCCCTGGCAAGCCGTCGCTGGCGACCTGCCCGACCGCGAGCCGGACCCATGGCGCCCTGTCAATTGCCGTAGCAAGCGCTACCAGGCATGGCCAGGATCGACCGGCTTGCGCGTGCCCCGACCCTGGGCCGCACGGCGGCGCCAGCTCAGGCCGCTTCGGCTGATGGGCCCGTGGCCAGCCCAGGGGTGCCTGCGGCAAACGCATCGATACCGGCATACCAGCGCCGCAACGCGGGAGCGGGCGCTTGCATTTCACCCGCAGCAAACCGAGCGCAAAGGCGCGCCTGCACGGCTGTGTTGTCATGGCCACGATGCGGGCGCCAGAGCGCCCCGATGCAGACGAAAAAAAGCCGTTCAGCTTGACGCTGAACGGCTGTGGCGGGACTGCGCCGCAGGCTTACCTGGCGGTAGCAGGTACCGTGAAATCCGGGCCCGGTGCTTCGATCTCCGAGTGCGTCGGCACCAGCGCTTTCATCACGCACCAGGCCAGCAGATAGGCCACCGCGCACCCGGCGAACATGATGGTATAGCCGGTCTGGATCTGGCCCAGCGCGCCGTAATAATCGAATACCCAGCCACCGGTTTTCGAAATGAGCACGCCGCCCAGGCCGCCGGCCATGCCGCCGATGCCCACCACGGAGGCCACCGAATTCTTGGGGAACATATCGGACACGGTGGTGAACAGGTTGCACGACCAGGCCTGGTGGGCGGAGGCGCCGATGCCGATCAGCACCACCGGCACCCACACGCTGATATAGCCAAGCGGCTGGGCCAGCAGCACCACCAGCGGGAACACGGCGATGAGCAACATGGCCTTCATGCGGCCGTCGTACGGCGAGGCGCCCTTGTTGATGAACCAGGTCGGCAACCAGCCACCGCCGATGCTGCCCACCATGGTCATGCTGTACAACACGGCCAGCGGCACCATGATGGCGGTTTTCTCCATCCCATATTGGGCGTGCAGGTACTTCGGCAGCCAGAACAGGAAGAACCACCAGACCCCGTCGGTCATGAATTTGCCGAAGGCGAATGCCCAGGTCTGGCGATAGGCGAGCAGTTCGACCCAGCTCAGGCGGCGTGCCGAAGGGGCGGCCACTTGTTCGGTGGCGGGCGCCACGACGACGTCGCTGTTGATGTAGGCCAGTTCGGCGCTGCTCAGGCGCTTCTGCTGTTCCGGCTTTTCGTAGAGAAACTGCCACATGCCCATCCACAGGAAGCCGATCCCGCCGATGGCGATGAAGGCCATTTGCCAGCCCCATTGCGCCGCGATCCAGGGCACGCTGATGGGCGCCAGCACGGCGCCGATGTTGGCGCCCGAATTGAAAATGCCGGTCGCAAACGAGCGCTCCCGTTTCGGAAAATACTCGGCGGTGGCTTTGATTGCCGCAGGAAAGTTGCCCGCTTCACCGATGGCCAGAATGGCCCGGGCGATCATGAAGCCGGCCACCGATACCGGCACCGCCGCGATGCCCACCGCGCCCAGCACGGCATTCAGGCCAGCACCCATGGGGATCGCGCAGGCATGCACGATGGCGCCGATCGACCACACCGTGATGGCCAGGATGAAGGCGTGCTTGGTGCCGAGCCGGTCGACGATGCGGCCGGCGAACAGCATCGAGATCGCATACACGAACTGGAATACGGCGGTGATGTTGGCGTAGTCGCTGTTGGTCCAGCCAAATTGCCTGGACAAGTCGGGCGCGAGCAGGCTGAGCACCTGCCGGTCCAGATAGTTGACGGTGGTGGCAAAAAACAGCATGGCGCACACCGTCCATCGGTACTTCCCGATCTGTTGCTGATTCATCTCGTGTCTCTCCGTTATGCTTATATTTTTTCGGTGCGGACGACGATAGTGATCGGGTCGTCATCGGTCATCCTACAACGTGTAGGGCGAGTATAGAGACGGTTTTTAGAAATAGCAATCCGTCTGTCTGAATTAATCACACTTGACCACATGGACTAAACGCCGCGTAGCGCTTGCGCATCTTTCGCCCATGTTATACGATGACTGATAACAGCGGTGGGTGCCTTCGCGGGCGTCATCGTTTTCTCCCACAACACAATGGTGATGCTCACATGTTTACGCCCCAAGACCTCAAACAGATCCTCTCCTCCGGCCTGCTGTCCTTCCCCATCACCGACTTCGACGCGCAGGGCGATTTTGTCGCCAGCACCTACGCTGACCGCCTCGAGTGGCTGGCGCCGTATGGCGCTACCGCCCTGTTCGTCGCTGGCGGCACCGGCGAGTTCTTCTCCCTCACGCCCGAGGATTACACTGCGGTGGTCAAGGTGGCCGTCGAAACGTGCCGCGGCAAGGTGCCGATCCTGGCCGGCGCCGGCGGCCCGACCCGCACCGCGATCGCGTATGCCCAGGAAGCCGAGCGCCTGGGCGCCCACGGCATCCTGCTGATGCCCCATTATCTGACGGAAGCGAGCCAGGATGGCCTGGTCGAGCATATCGTCGCCGTCTGCAAATCGGTACAATTCGGCGTCGTCATCTATAACCGCAACGTTTGCAAACTCAACGCCAACTCGCTGCTGCAACTGGCCGACCGCTGCCCGAACCTGATCGGCTTCAAGGACGGCGTGGGCGAGATCGAAACCATGGTCACGATTCGCCGCAAACTGGGCGACCGCTTCACCTACCTGGGCGGCCTGCCAACGGCGGAAGTGTATGCCGCCGCCTACAAGGCGCTGGGCGTGCCCGTGTATTCGTCGGCCGTGTTCAACTTCATCCCCAAGACGGCGATCGAATTCTACGAGGCAATCCGCACCGACGACCATGTCACGACGAACCGCCTGATCGACGATTTCTTCCTGCCCTACCTGGACATCCGCAACAAGAAAGCCGGCTACGCCGTGAGCATCGTCAAGGCCGGCGCCACCCTGGTGGGCCATACCGCCGGCCCGGTGCGCACGCCGCTGATCGACCTGAATGCGCAAGAATGCGAACAGCTGGACGCACTGATCAAGTCGCTCGGCCCCCAATAAGCCAAGCGGCTCCATGTACCACGGCGCGCCAGGGGCGCGCCGTCCTCACATCTGCAACAGGAGAATTATCTTGACCACGACCATCAACGGCCAACTGCTCATCGGCGCCAACGCGCACTACGGCAGCGCCACCCCCTTCAACGCCATCGACCCTGCCACCGGTCTGTCCATCGAGCCGGCCTTCGGCACCGCCGTGATCGACGACGTCGAGCGCGCCTGCACGCTGGCGCAGCAGGCCTTCGACACCTTCCGCGACACCACGCCGCAGGCGCGCGCCGCCTTCCTCGAGCAGGTCGCGCAGAACATCCTCGACCTGGGCCCCGTGCTCATCGAGCGCGCCATGCAGGAATCGGGCTTGCCGCAAGCGCGCCTCGAAGGCGAGCGCGGCCGTACGGTCGGCCAGCTGCGCCTGTTCGCCAAGGTGGTGCGCGACGGCCGCTGGCTCGGTGCCACGCTCGACGCGGCCCTGCCCGAGCGCACCCCGCCCCGGCCCGACCTGCGCCTGCGCAAAATCGCGCTGGGCCCCGTCGTCGTTTTCGGCGCCAGCAATTTCCCGCTGGCGTTCTCGGTGGCCGGCGGCGACACCGCCTCCGCACTGGCGGCCGGCTGCCCGGTGGTGGTGAAGGCGCACGGCGCCCATCCCGGCACCTCCGAACTGGTGGGCCGCGCCGTGCAGGCGGCGGTGGCCAGTTGCGGTTTGCCCGATGGCGTGTTTTCCATGCTGCACGGTGACGGCCGCACCATCGGCCAGGCCCTGGTCAGCCACCCTGCAGTCAAGGCAGTGGGCTTTACCGGCTCGCGCCAGGGCGGCTTGGCACTGGTGCGCGCCGCCGCCGCGCGCGCCGAACCGATCCCCGTGTACGCGGAGATGAGCAGCATCAACCCGATGTTCCTGCTGCCGGACGCGCTGGCCCAGGGCGCCGCGAAAATCGGCAGCGGCTTCGTCGATTCGCTCACGCTCGGCTCCGGGCAGTTCTGCACCAATCCCGGCCTGGTGATCGCCGTCGAAGGGGCGGCGTTGAGCCAGTTCCGCGACGCCGCCGTGACCGCGCTGCAGGGCAAGACCGGTACCACCATGCTCACCCCCGGCATCCACAGCGCCTTCAGCGACGGCGTGGAGAAGCTGGGCCAGCAGCCTGGCGTGACGCTGCTGGCGCGCGGCCAGGCAGGCGCCACCGCCTGCGCCGGCCAGGCCGCCCTGTTCCAGACCGACGCCGACCACTTCCTGGCCAACCCGGTGCTGGAAGACGAGATTTTCGGCGCCGCCTCGCTGATCATCAGCTGCAGCGACATCGGCCAGTTCGCCCAGGTCGCCGAATACCTCGACGGCCAGCTGACGGCGACCATGTTCTTGACGGAAAACGACCGCGACGCGGCGCTGGCCCTGCTGCCCGTGCTTGAGCGCAAAGCCGGCCGCATCCTGATCAATGGTTTTCCGACCGGGGTCGAAGTGGCGCACGCGATGGTCCATGGCGGCCCGTTCCCGGCCACCTCGGACAGCCGCAGCACCTCGGTGGGCGCCGGCGCGATCGACCGCTTCCTGCGCCCCGTCTGCTACCAGGACTTGCCCGCCTACCTGCTGCCGGCGGCGTTGCAGGATGCTAACCCGCTGGGCCTGTGGCGCGTGCGCGACGGCGAACTGGCGCAGGGCTGATGCCAGCCAGGGCCGGCGCGCCTCAGCGGGCGCGCTGGCCCTGCCGGTCCAGCCAGTCGTAGGCCGCGTCCTGGGCCGGCTGCGTGAACTCGTGGCCGCCCGGCAGCATGCGCGCCTCGAAGCGGTCGGCCGCCTTCCAGGCGGCCCACACCTTGCCCATGCGGGCGAACGCCGCCTGCGCGGAGGCGGCCGGAAACAAGCCGTCCTGTTCGCCAGCGAAGAACAGGGCCGGCTTGGGCGCGGCAAGGCTGGCGACATCGGGAAAATCGAGGTAGCGTAGCAGGCCCGGGTGCAGCATATGCCACGCCGAGCCACCCTTGAGCTGGTTGTTACCGGCCACCATCAGGCCGTCCGTCGTCGCCATCCAGTTCACCACCACGAACGCCGAGATGGCGTCCGACAGCGCCGCCACTTGCCAGGCGCGAAAGCCCCCCATCGAAAAGCCGACCGCGGCGACCTTGCCACGCGCCACCTCCGGCTGCGCGGCGAGGAAGTCGGCCGCGCGCGTGTCTTCCAGCGCCATGATGCCCGCCAGCGAGCTGCCCAGGTTAAAACTGTTCGCCGCCAGCGCTTGCTGGGACTCGGCCGTCAGTGGTCCGCGGTCGCCCCAGCCGAGCGCGTCGACGGCCAGCACGACGTAACCGCGTTGCGCCAGGGCGTCGCCGGGAAAACGGCCGGAAAAATATTTTTTCGACCAGGCCCGGGCTGAGGCCAGGCGGGCCTCGTCGCCCCACGGCTCGATGAGTTTTTCCTTGCCGATGTCAAAGCGTGCGCCGTGATCGTGCAACATCAAGGCGGCCGGAAATGGCCCCTTCCCTTTTGGCACCAGCAGCAGGCCAAGCACCCGGCTGTCGGCCGTGAGGTTGAAGGCGACCTTGCGCGCGACATAGCTGCCACGGTCGATTTCGGCGAGCACCCGGGGCGCAAACGGCGCCGTGTCGGCGCCCTGCAAGCTCAGCTCCCACACTTTTGCCCGCCCCGCCGCGCGCCACGCCGGCAGATCTCTCACCTGCGCCGTCCATGCCATGGGAAACCCCAGCTTGCCCTTGAGCGCAGGCGCGAACACGGGCATGTTGTCCAGCACGCCCGTAGCTGGAGGATCGGCCTGGGCGAAGGCGGCACCGGCGGCGCCCAGCAGGGCGCAAACAAGCAAAGGGCGAAGATGCATTAGTGGCTCGGGTCCAGGTTGTGCTGAGCCCGTGTTTTACCATGAGAATCCAGCGGCCGGTGACATTGATTGCGCGGCCGGCCAGGCGATGCATTTCGCAGGGCCGGCGTCAGGGACTGCCCCGCCCGTCAAGTGCGCGCCCCCGCAGCGCGTGGAACGCTCAGCTGTGATTCGCAATGAGTGCGGCCTCTTTCGCCCGTGCCCGTTGGACGGCGGGCCGCGCGTCGATGCGTTCGATGTAGGCGCGGATGCGCGGGGTGTCCGGCACCATCTTGAAGGCCACCGTCCAGGCCAGCGCCACGCCCCATAAAATGTCGGCGGCGCTAATGGTCTCACCGAGCAGGTAGGGGCCCTTCTCGAGCTGCTCGGTGAGCACCTTGATGGTGCTGTCGTAGTCGCCGTACGGCACCATGACGGGCGAGGCGGGCGGATGCTGCAGGGCCTTGTCGAGCAGGGCCGGCTCGAAGCTGCTGCCATAAAATGCCAGCCAGCGCAGATAAGGGCCGCGCAGGGCGGTGCCGGGCGCGGGCGACAGGCCCGCTTCCGGATACAGTTCAGCCAGGTATTGATAGACAGCCGGCTGCTCGGTGATCACCACGCCTTCGTGCACGACGGTGGGCACCTTGCCCAGCGGATTGATGGCGAGAAAATCGGGACGGCGCTGCTCGCCTGTTTTCAGATTCAGCACCCGCAAATCGTAATCGGCACCGAGTTCCTCGAGCAGGGCCAGCGCGCCCAAGGCACGCGACTGGGGGGCGTAGTACAGGGTGACATGGCGATTCATGGGCGACTCCGGGTGGATGGTGAACCGTATACTACAAGTTCGCGCGCGCGCTGTCTCGGGAAAAATCCGCCGCCACCGGAGCGCCACCGACGCGCCGCCGACGCGCCATCAAGGCGCGGCGGCGATGGCGCCCTCCGTCAGTTGCACGCCTTGCCGACCGCCGCCGGCCGCCTCGTTGTCATAGTCGACAATCACCGCTTTGCTCACCGGATCGCTGTGCCAGATGCGCAGGCCCAATCGATCGGCGGCCCCGCCACTGCCAGCGCTCACCGTCAAGCGAACCTGATAGCCGCGCTTGCCGTTCAACAGCCCTTCGCCCGTCAGGCGCCGCATGCCTTGCGCTGCCGGCAGCACGCGCATGCCGGTACCGCGAAAGGCCAGCCCGGCGGTGGCGAACTGCAGCGTACCAGCGGCGCCTTGCGCGGCCGGGCCGATAAAGCTGAAGCTGGCCGGCCCCGCGTGATGGGGCAGCAAGCGGTTGGCGCCCGCCGGCGACATCAGCCTGCCGCTGCCGGCAGCGACATTGCCGCTGGCATCCTGTACCACAATGCTGCGCCGCATGGTGGTGACCTTGCCGGCACTATCGCTGACCCTGGCGACGATGGTGTAGTCGCCCGCGGCGCGATACACGTGCAGGCCCGACGCGCTGCCGACGCCGCCACGTTCGCCGACCAGGCCCTGTTCCAGGGTGGCGTCGCCCCAGTCTCAGCTGACGTGATGAAGGTCGCTCGGGTTGGCGTCGGTGAAGGCGAGCTTGCTGGCAATGGCGCTGCCGACGCGGCCCAAGGCGGGGGCCGCGATCGGTCCGACCACGGGCGCATCGATGATGGCCTCGCCAAGCGGACGCAGCACGACGGTGCCGGCGTTCGATTCGGCGACGATGACGCCATTGTCGGCAATACCAGTGGCCACTTCGATCACCATGCCGGCCGGGGCGTTGACGAGGCGCTTGTTGAGATCGGCGATGGCCTGCCCGGGCGCCCAGATGACCGCGCGTGGATTGCCATCCTGGTCGACGGCGTCGCCGACGATCTGATCCTGGATGTTGACGTGCAAGGCAGCACTATTGCCCCCTGCCAGGCTGCCAAGGTCGACCATGCCGCGCTGGACGGTCCACGAAAACCCGTGCTGGGACTGGTCGCTCCAGTCGACCACGCCGACGATGTGCGATTTCTTGCTGACGGCCAGCGGGTACGATTCCACGCCGCTGAGCGCGCCGAGATCGCGCATGCCGCCCGCCGCCGTCCACCGGTAGGCGCGCTGGTAGTAATCGGGCGGCAGCGTGGCGATGGAATAGCCGATCGCTTCACCGAGCGGCCCCACGGCGACAGGGAACGATTCGGTGCCACCACCGAGGGTGCCGATATCGACCATGCCGCCGGCGCGCGTCCAGACGAAGGAATGTCCGTGGCCGTCGGCCGTGCCGGAATGGCCCGTGACGACGCCATTGTCGTTGATGGCCACCGCCACCGAGGCGTCGGACAAGGTGCCAAGGTCTTCCATGCCAGCGGCCGCAGTCCAGCGAAACGCATGCCACCAGAGGCCTTGCGGCAGGCTCGTCATGCCCACCACGTCGCCCTTGTTGTTAGAACCTATCCCGGTAGGTAGGGGGAAGCGGATTGCGATGCATGGCAGCCGAGGGCAAGGCGCGAGGATGACGCATGGCGATCCATGCGAAGACGAGCAACGCCGCCATCGGTTGCCAGGCGCGCAAGCAGCGACTCCGACCTACCGGGATAGGTTCTTAATGCCCAGGCCGAGCGATGAAACGCCGTCGAGTGCTCCCAGGCTCTGCATGCCGGTGGCAGGCGACCAGCGGTAGGCAAACACGCGCTGGTCGGCAGTGGCCGCGTAGCCCGTTACCTGGCCCTTGTCGTTGATGGCGCTCACGCGCGTCTCGGGGCCGCCCAGCCCCCCCATCGGGCGGGTGCGGCTGCCGTCGAAGAACCAGGCGCTTTCCACCTGCGGGTAGCCGTCGAATACGGAGAAGGCCACGTCGCCGCCGGCATTGATGAGCGGTACCCCGCCGCTGGCGGGAGGATAGATGTTGACGACGCGGTAGCGCGCCGGCGCCGCACTGGCAGCGGCCGTCGACGCCGCCTGTGCGGCGGCATGCGGGACCCAACATGACAGGCCGGCGCCAGCGAGCACTGCGGCGAGGCGCCTGAGACGCCTGAGATGCCCGACATAGGCGGAGCAGGTAACAATGGCAGGCATCGCGATGACTCCCTTATTTTTCGACGCAATGGCGAATGAACGGATCGACGGCGCACATCAATCGACGGGCCTGCTGCACCCCTGCCCGTCGATCGGTGCGCCGCACGAACGGGCGCTGCTCCTTTATGGCGCCACCGCGATAGCGCCCTCCGTCACGGCGGTCGCGTGCGCCGCGGCGGAGGTCCGGGCGTTGTCGAAGTCGACGACGTCGGCCCCGCTGACGGGATCGCTGTGCCAGATCCGCAGACTGAACGTGCCCTGCCCGCCGGCCGGGGCGGCGGCCACCACCAGGGTGTAGCGGTAACCGTGCTTGCCGTTGAGCCTGCCAACGCCGCTCAGTTCGCTCAGTTGCTGGCCGCCCCGGGCGGCGCCCGTCGCACCAGTTGCACCAGTTGCACTGGTCGCGCTCATGCTGTCGCTGCGAAACAGCAGTCGCGTGGTGGTGAAACTGAGCTGGCCGGAGCCTGCCTGCGCAGCGGGCGCGACGAAGCTGAACGTGGCCACCCCGGCCTGGTCCGGCGCGTGGCGGTCGGCGCCCAGCGGCGCGAGCACGCGGCCGCTACCGGCGGCGCGCTGGCTGGCGCCTTCGACGACGACGTCGCGCCGCACCGTGGTGGTGTTGCCGGCGCTGTCGATGACCCGGGCGGTGATGCCGTAGACCCCAGGCTCGCGGTAGCGGTGGGTGGCGCTGGCGCTGCCGGCGACGCCCCGCTCGGTCACCAGCGCCGTTTCCAGGGTGGCGTCGCCCCAGTCGAGGGTGACGCGGTGGCTGTCACGGGTGTCGATATCGTTGAACGCCACGCGCAGGGTGGCGGCGGCGCCGGCACGCACCAGCGCGGGCGCCTGGATGGGGCCGACCACGGGCGCCCCCAGGGTGGCCTGGCCGAGGGGGCGCAGCAGCACCAGACCGGCGTTCGAACTGGCGACGATGGTGCCATTGTCGGCAACCGCTTCGGCCGATTCGAGCACCAACCCGGCGGGCGCATTGACCAGGCGGGCGTTCAGATCGGCCAGTCCTTGCGCGCGCGTCCAGGTGAACGCCCGCATGGCCTGGCGGGAATCGTGCGCCCAGCCGACCACCTGGCCCTGGTTGTTGACCGACGCGGCCCGTGAGCCGGAGCCGCCGAGGGTGCCCAGGTCGAGCATGCCGGTCGACGCCGTCCAGGAGATCGCCCGCTGGTAGCCGGAGTCGAGGTTGATGACGCCGGCGATCTGCGCTTGCCGGCTCATGGCCAGCACAAACGATTCGGTGCCATTGAGGGTGCCCAGGTCGCGCATGCCAGCGGCACGGGTCCAGAAATAGGCGTGATAGCGGCCCGCCGGCGTGTCGGAATAGCCGGCCACCTCGCCACGCGCGCCGACCGCCTGCGGATAGGAAAACAAGCCACCGAGCGTGCCGATATCCTCGATGCCGCCGCTCCTGGTCCAGACGAAGGAATGGGCGAAGCCATCGGCGGCGTTGGAAAAGCCCGCCACCAGCCCGCTGTCGTTGAGCGCCAGCGCGGCCGACAGGTCGGTCGACAAGGTGCCCAGATCTTCCAGGCCGCTGGTGGCGTTCCAGCGGAACGCGCGCACCGGGCGCAGCGCGCCGCCGGCATTGCCCACCACCTCGCCCAGATGGTTGATGGCCGAGCCTTCCGCATTGCCACCGTCGAAGGTGCCCAGGTCGAGCATGCCGCTGGCGGCGGACCAGCGGAACGCGCCGTAGCGGGGCACCGCGCCGTCGTCGCGGGTGGAGAAACCGGTCACCTGGCCGCGGTCGTTGATGCCGCTGGCGTAGGCGCTCGATCCGCCCAGGGTGCCCAGCCCAAGCACCCGCTTGCCATCGAAAAACCAGGCCAGCGGCAGCCCCGCGTCGTACAGTGAGAACGCCACCTGGCCGCTGGCGTTGATCACGGGCAGCCGCGTCAGGCTGCCCGGCCCCAGGTTGACGACCCGGTAGCGCACGGCGGCGGCGGCGGCAGTGGTGGCAGCGGCGGCCACGCCGCCCTGCGCGCGCACCGGCGCGACCTGCACGGCCAGCGTGGCGCCGGCCACGATGGTGGCCAGAGCGGCAAGGCTGCGCCGCGGCGTCAGAAAACGATTTATTTTATTTACGCGATTTACTTGATTATGGCTGGTATACATCGAAAGGACTCCCTCATGGTGAACGGGTGATTTGGCCGTGAATGCAATAAAAACCGGGACAGACGGGTGAGGTGCGATGGCTCCATGATGGCCCCACCGGCAGCGTGCACGAACGCTGGACTCATGCGGACGTTTGCGAAGAATCAGATCAGAGTGGGGTTGCGCCGCAAAGGTTCCGGGTCAGAAAAAATATACTTTTCCAACCCGACATTGGTCCCGAAAAATACGCGACGCGGGGTATTGCAAGCGCCCCGCGCGTGACGTCTAATAAGGCGGTCCGGGCAGGGCCCGTCAATGTGAAGGCTGAGCATGCATTCTTGCGAACCACCATGCGCGCTGCGCGAGGCCGGCGCCGCCGACGCCGCCGCCATCGCGGCGATCTACAACCCCTTCGTGCTGGACTCGACCATCAGTTTCGAGGACAGCGCCGTCAGCGCCGACGCCATGGCGCAGCGGATCGCCGAGGTGCACGGGGCCGGCCTGCCGTGGCTGGTGGCGCACGCGGACGGCGTGGTGCTCGGCTACGCCTACGCCACCCGCTGGCGCCAGCGCCACGCGTATCGTCACTCGGTGGAGACCTCGGTGTACCTGGCGCCGGCGGCGGCCGGCCGGGGCGTGGGCTCGGCCTTGTACCGCGCCCTGCTGGCGCGCCTGCAGCAGGCCGGCTGCCACCTGGCCATCGGCGGCATCGCCCTGCCCAACGCTGCCAGCATTGCCCTGCATGAAAAATTCGGCTTCGAAAAAGTCGCCCATTTTCAGGAAGTGGGCTTCAAGTTCGGCGCCTGGCGCGACGTCACCTACTGGCAACTGAGGCTGTAGGGGCTGCGGGCGGGAAAATTGTCGGCGGGGCTGCAATGGCATCGAATACTGTATAAAATACAATGATGCGCTGCAATATGCGGCCCCTGTGACCTGGAAGGAATCCATGAATTTTCCGCTGATCATCAACCTCGCGGTGGCCCTGGCCGTCTGCTTCGCGCTGTACCGCATGCAAGCGGCCCAGCTGTCATTCAGCACCCGCGTATTTACGGGCATGGGAGTGGGAGTGCTGCTCGGCGGCGCCATCCAGGCCCTCTACGGCGCCACCTCGCCCGAGGTGGCGGCCACCGGCCCCTACCTCAATATCGTCGGCAGCGGCTACGTCAAGCTGCTGCAGATGATCATCATGCCGCTGATCATGGTGTCGATCATTTCCGCCATCATCAAGCTCAAGGACGCCACCGCGCTGGGCAAGATCAGCGTGATGACCATCGGCACGCTGATGGCCACCACCATGGTGGCGGCCTTGATCGGCGTGTTGATGGCCAAGCTGTTCAGCCTGACGGCGGTGGGACTGACCTCGAGCGCGGCCGAACTGGCGCGCGGCACTTATTTGCAGGGCAAGCTGCCCGACGCCAACGCCATCTCGCTGCCGTCGATGATCCTCAGCTTCATCCCCGCCAATCCCTTCCTCGACATGACGGGCGCCCGCAAGACCTCGACCATCGCGGTGGTGCTGTTCTCGATTTTCGTCGGCGTCTCGGCCACCGGCGTCGCCGTCAAGAAGCCGGAAATCTTCGACGCCTTCGCCAACTTCGTCAAGGTCGCGCACGCCATCGTCATGCGCATGGTCACGCTGGTGCTGCGCCTGACGCCGTACGGCGTGTTCGCCCTGATGACGCAGGTGGTGTCGGAATCGAGCATTGCCGACATCCTCAAGCTGATCAGCTTTGTGGCCGCCTCCTACAGCGCCCTGCTGCTGATGTTCTGCGTGCACCTGGTGCTGATCGCCGCGGTCGGCCTCAATCCGCGCCGCTACGTGCAAAAAATCTTTCCCGTGCTGGCGTTCGCGTTCACCTCGCGCAGCAGCGCCGGCGCCATCCCGATGAGCGTGCACACGCAGACGGGGCGCCTGGGCACCCCCGAAGGAATCGCCAATTTCGCCGCCTCGTTCGGCGCCACCATCGGCCAGAACGGCTGCGCCGGCATCTATCCGGCCATGCTGGCGGTGATGATCGCGCCCACCGTCGGCATCGATCCGTTTACGCTGCCCTTCATCGCCCAACTGGTGGGCGTGATCACCATCGGCTCGGTCGGCGTGGCCGGCGTCGGTGGCGGCGCCACCTTCGCCGCGCTGATCGTGCTGTCGGCAATGAACCTGCCGGTGGCGCTGGCCGGCCTGCTCATTTCGATCGAACCGCTGATCGACATGGGCCGCACGGCCCTCAACGTGAGCGGCTCGATCACCGCCGGCACCATCACCAGCCGGCTGATGGGGCAGACCGACATGGCCGTGTTTAACAACCCCGCTGAAGTCGAGCTCGACAGCGAACAACTGGTGTCGTGATTGACGTGCACTAACGTGCGCTGACGACCCGCCCCGTCCGTCTATGATGCCGTATTGATCATGAAACCGGTGGGGCGTCGATGCAGCAAAAGTGGCCGCAACAAATCTGGCTGGTGCGCCATGGTCAAAGCGCCGGCAACGTGGCGCGCGAAGAGGCCGAGGCGGCCCATGACACCGTGATCGACATCGCCCAGCGCGACGTCGATGTGCCCCTGTCGGCGCTGGGGGAGCGGCAGGCGCAGGCGCTGGCCGGCTGGTTCGCCGCCCTGCCCGTCCACGAGCAGCCGACCGTGGTGCTGCACTCGCCGTATGTACGCGCGGCCGCCACGGCGCAGCTCATCAAGGCCGGCATCGACCCCGACAGCCTGATCGCGGCCGCCGTCGACGAGCGCCTGCGTGAGAAAGAATTCGGCATCCTCGACGGCCTGACCCTGCACGGCATCGCCCAGCGCTACCCGGAGCTGTACCGGCAGCGCCAGCACGTGGGGAAATTCTATTTCCGTCCGCCGGGCGGCGAAAGCTGGTGCGACGTCATCCTGCGCCTGCGCAGCGTGCTCGACACCATCACCCGCGAGTATGCCCAGGAACGCGTGCTCATCGTCGGCCACCAGGTCACCGTCAACTGCCTGCGCTACCTGTTCGAGCGGCTCGACGAGGCGACCATCCTCGACTATGACCGCCGCGGCGACGTGCCCAATTGCTCGGTCACCTCGTACCGTTTCGATCCGGCCGCCGGCAAGCACGGCAAGCTGGTGCTCGACCAGCTCAATTTTGTCGCCCCGCTGGAAGCGGCCGGCACCCCGATCACCGTCTCCCAGGATGTGCCCATTGCGCCGAAAGCGTAGGCCGCCCCGGCCCATCTGCCCGGCCGGGCGGCTCGCCAGTGCCGTCCGCACCAGCCTCCGGGGGGCCGGCACCCCGCTTCAGCCGTCCTGATCACGCGCCCGTTTGATCATTATCAAGCCACAAATTTAAGTTCGCAGAAAGCGACCGGATGCGGTGTTTTGGCCGAACCAGGCCAGATCTTGCCAGTCTAATTAGTACAGTCGAATTCGTGCACTGAACGGGGCCGCGTTTCTCGCTGCGTTGCTCCCCTGCCTGGCAAAGCGCTGGGTCAGGCTCATCGCGGGACTGACATGACGCCGCTGCCACACGGCTTTGACGTGCATTCGCACGCCGACGCATTGTTTGCATGCCCGCGCATGCGGCAGCGGTACAAGATCGACGTGAACGAGGAGTGAATCATGAAAACCATCAGCCGTGCAAGTAAAGTCATCCTGAGCGCCGCCGTGCTCGCCGCCATGCTGGGTGGCTGTCGGCGTACCGACAGCACCACCCCGGTCGAACCGGGCGCCGGCACCGCCACCACCCCCTCCCCCACCACCCCTGCGCCGGGCAGCGACACCACCGGCGCCAGCGGCACGGGCGGCACCAGCGGTACGGGCGGCACCAGCGGTACGGGCGGCACCGGTACTGGCACCGGTACTGGCAACGACCCCGGCACGACCACGCCGGGCACGAGCACACCGCCCGTCACCACGCCGCCGGCCACCACGCCGGGCGGCAGCGGCACCAGTGGCAGCAGCGGCAGCAGCGGCACCAGTGGCAGCAGCGGCAGCAGCGGCACCAGCGGCACCACCACGGGCAACAGTAGCAGCGGCAGCGGCCGCTAAGCTATCGGACCGCGAGCTTGCTTGCTTGCTTGCTTGCTTGGTTGCTTGGTTGCTTGGTTGCTTGGTTGCTTGGTTGCTTGGTTGCCAGGTTGCCAAGCTAATTTGGCAGAGACTCTGGTCCTTCGCGGCCAATGCCTTTTCTTGCGCATTCCGTCGTACCGCGGCAGCGTTCGGCGCAGTCCGGGTCAACAAATGACGCCGCGCTGACGGGTGTTGTTCGCGACCGTGGTTGCCGCGGCTTGTCGTGAGAGGGGCCGGTCCTCGTGATCGGCCCATTTTTTGGCGGGCGCGGCAAGCAAGGCCTCAGTCGTCAAATGAATCGATCGGCAAGATTGCGTTGCCTTTGCGTATAAAAAAACCGGGGCCAGTTCACTTGAACTGGCCCCGGCTGCATGGCTTTGCTGAGTGGCTTGGCTGATTAGCTTCGCTGATTAGCTTGGCTGATTAGCCTGGCTGAGTGGCGTGCCTGAGTGGCTTGCCTGAGTAGCTTGGCTCCGTGGCTAGCGTGACTGGCTTGAACGACTGGCTTGAACGACTGCCTTCCGTGACTGGCGTACTTGCCTGGCCAATCTGCTTCCTGCCATTGCCACGATTGCCAGACAAGCCTGCGGCAAATTCACCGACTTAATGCCGCGCCAACGCGCCGGCCGCCCCATGCGGGCGACACCGGCGCCCGCCTGACTTAGTGCTTCTCCAGCACCACCGCCGGATTGACGGGACCGCCCCGCCGGCCGCCCATGGCAAAGCGGACCAGCCAGACGATGCCCCGGAAAACAAAGCGGATCAGCAGCAGCGTCAGCACGATTTCGATCAGCGTGAGCAGCAAGGCAATGACCACGTTGTAACGCTGCATGCGCCGGCGCGTCTTGGCGAACATGCGGTCGCGCGCCGACTCAATGCTGTAATAAAAGGTCGGCACCACCAGCAGGGTCAGGATGGTCGAGGTGATGGTGCCGCCGATGATGGCGATCGCCAGCGGACGGTAGAATTCGCCGCCCTCGCCCAGGCCCAGCGCCACCGGGATCATGCCGGCGATCAGGGCGAAGGTGGTCATCAGGATGGGCCGCAGGCGCATGCGGCCCGCGTCCATCAGCGCTTCTTCGCGGTCAAAGCCGTCCGCTTCCCGTTTCCTGGCCGCGTCGAGCAGCAAGATGGCGTTCTTGGCGACCAGGCCCATCAGCATGATGATGCCGATAAAACTCATCAGGTTGAGGGTGTTATTGGTCACCAGCAGCGCCAGCACGACGCCGATCAGCGACAGGGGCAGCGACATCATGACGGCAAACGGCGCCGTGAACGAGCCGAACTGCATCACCAGGATCAGGTACATCAGGCCAATGCCCGACAGCAGGGCGATCAGCATTTCCGTGAACAGTTCGTTCTGATCCTGGCCGGCGCCGCCCAGCTTCAAGCCGTAGCCGGGCGGATAGTCGAAGCCCTCGGCCAGCTTGATGGCATCCTTGGTGACGTCACCCGGCGAGCGGCCCTGGGCATTGGCCGACACCGTGATGGTGCGCTTGCCATCGGTGTGATCGATGCCGGACGGCCCCTTGCCCATGGTGATCTTGGCGATCTGGTCGAGCGGTACCATCTGCTGGGTGCCGGTGACGGCAATCGGCAGGCGCTCGATGTTTTCCGCATTGACCCGGTCGTCGGGGTGCAGGCGCACGGCGACATCGCGCGTCTCTCCCGTCGGATCGACCCAGTCGCCCACTTCGACGCCGGCGAACGAGACCCGCAAGGCTTGCGCGGCGTCGTTGACGGAGATGCCCATCGAGTTGGCCAGGCCCCGGTTCATGTCGATCTGCAGCTCGTTTTTCGGGTCTTGCTGGGACAGGCCGACATCGACCGCACCGGGCACCAGGCGCAGTTTTTCCATGTAGGCCTGGGTGATTTCCAGCAGCTTGCGCGAATCCGGTCCCGTGAAATCGATCTGCACCGGTTTCTGGCCACCATTGTTCAAATCGTCCTGCACGACGAATTCGGCGCCCACCAGGGTGGCCACCTTCTCGCGCAGCTCGACGGCGATCTGCTTGGCGCTGCGCTTGCGCTCGGCGCGCTTGCCGATGTCGACGTACACGCGGCCACCACCGACGTTGATGGTCGAATTGGTTTCCTTGGTTTCCTTGATGGTGCGCGCCAGCTCCGCCGCTTTTTCCACTTTTAAACGCGAGTATTCGACCGACGACGAGGCCGGCGAGCGCACATTGATGATCAGGTTGCCCGAATCGGCCGCCGGCAGGAAGCTCGAGCCCACGTGGGCGAAGCCCAGGTAAATGGCGCCGGCAAAACTGGCCAGCGCCAGCACGCGCATGACGAGGCGGTGGTGCAAGGCCCACTTCACCACCCGGCCATAGCGGTCGGCCTGGTGGTCGAACCAGTCGTTGAAGCGGCCCAGCACGCGGCTGATACCCGTCTTCGGCGCCGTGTGGTGATCCGGTGGGTCGCCCCAGTACGCCGACAGCATCGGGTCGAGCGTGAACGAAATGCCCAGCGAAACGATGACGGAGCAGGCCACCGTCAGCGCGAACGGCCGGAACCACTCGCCCGACACGCCCGGCATGAAGGCCACGGGGATGAACACGGCGATGATGGAGAAGGTGGTGGCAGCGACCGCCATGCCGATTTCGGCGGTGCCTTCGAGCGCCGCCTTGCGCCGGTCCGAACCCATCTGCATGTGCCGCACGATGTTTTCCCGCACCACGATGGCATCGTCGATGAGCACGCCGATCGCCAGCGACAGGCCCAGCAAGGTCATGAAGTTGAGCGTGAAGCCGCACAGCCAGACGGCAATGAAGGCGGCGATGACGGAGGTCGGCAACGACATCGCCGTGATCAGCGTCGAGCGCCACGAGTTCAGAAAGGCGTACACCACAAAAATGGTCAGCACCGCGCCCAGCACCAGCGATTCGATGACGTTGTTGAGACTGCGCTGCGATTCGTCGCCGCCGTCGCGGGTAATTTCAATGCGGGTGCCGGCCGGCAGTTCCTTTTCGATGTCCTTGACCATCTGGCGCACCTTGACGGCGATCGACACGGTCGAGGCGTCGCGTGAACGGGCGATCTGGATGCCCACGTTGGCCTTGCCGCTGCGGATCGACAGGCTGTCGATGTCGGCAAAGCCGTCGCGAATTTCAGCCACCTGGGCCAGGCGGACGATTTCTTCGCCGCGCCGCTTGACGACGATCTGCTGGAAGTCTTCCGGCCGCTCGATGCGCCCGACCAGGCGGATGCTCTTCTCGTCGAGGCTGCCGCGCACCTTGCCGACGGGGGCGTTGGTGTTCTGGTTGCGCAAGGCGGTGGTGACGTCGCTGACCGAAACATTGTATTCGCGCAGTTTTTCCGCGCGCAGCAGCACCGACAGTTCGCGCTTGAGGGCGCCATTGACGGTGACGGTGGAGACGCCATCGATGCCGCGGAAGCGGTCGGCCAGCTGGTCTTCGGCCAGGCGCGAAATTTCCGAGTGGCTTTGCGAGGTCGACGACAGCGCCAGCGTCATGATCGGCTGCGCGGACGGATCGAGCCGGCGCAGGATCGGTTCGCGCATCTCGGTCGGCATTTTGTAACGCACCGCGGCGATGGCGTTGCGCACGTCGTCGGACGCTTCGATCAGGTTGCGGCTGAAATTAAATTCCATCCAGATCTGCGCGCTGCCTTCGCTGGCCGAGGAATTGACCTTGGTGACGCCGGTGATGCTCTGCATCGATTTTTCGAGGCGGTTGATGATTTCACGCTCGACCGTGTCGGGCGAGGCACCCGGATACGGCACCGTCACCACGATCAAAGGGATGTCGACGTCCGGGTTCTGGTTCACGCGCAGCTTTTTCAGGGCCAGCAGGCCCAGGCACATCATCGCCAGGATCAGCACGATCGTGGGGATGGGCCGCTTGATACTGAAGTCGGAGAGGAACATATTATTTCCCCTGGGCGACGGCGGGCGCGGCCGGCACGCCGGGGGCGGCGGTGGCCAGTTTCGGCGCCATCAGCTCCACCGCCTGGCCGTCCTTGAAGGTCGAGCTGGGCGAGCGCAGCACCACGTCGCCCGTGGCCAGGCCTTTTTTCACTTCATAGTTGCCCGTGCGGGGGTCGCGCAGGCCCATCTCGAGCATCACCTTGCTGATGGTCTTGTCCTTCAGGCGCCAGACATAAAACTTGTCGCCCGCCTTGACGAGCGAGGCTTCCGGCAGCATCAGGGCGGACTTGACGTCCGAATCGATGCGCCCTTCGCCGTACAGCCCCGCCACCTTCGGCTGGATATTGTTGACGAAGCCAACCAGCACTTCGACCTGGCGGGTGACGTCATTGGCCGACGGGTCGATGCGTTTCACCACGCCCTGGAACTCCTGCTCAGCGTAACCGTTGACGCGAAAGCTCACCGGCTGGCCCACCTTGACGGCAGCAATCCGGTCGGCCGAGACGCGGCCTTCGAAGCGCATGCTGGTCGGGTCTATCACCTTGAGCAATTCCTTGCCGATGGCGGCGGTGTCGCCAGCCGATACCTTGCGGTCGCTCACCACGCCGTCGAAAGGCGCGCGCACGAGCGTGCGCTGCAACTGCTGGCGCGCCTGCACGGCGCGCGCGCGCGCGCCCGCCAGTTCGCTCTGGGCGGCGTTGCGGCGCATTTCGGCGTCATCGAGCGCCTGCATCGAGGTCATGCCCGAGGCACGCAGGGTTTTCAGGCGCTCGAGCTGGCGCTCGGTCTGCGCCAGCGACTGGCCGGCGGCGACCGAGGACGCCTCCGACGAGCCCAGGCTGTCGCGGATCGAAGTCTCGTCGAGCTTGACGAGGATGTCGCCTTTTTTGACGGGCTCGCCGTTTTCTTTCAATACCTGCAACACCACCGCCGACACTTCGGCGCGCAGGTCCGCCTTGCGCTCCGGTTGCACGGAGCCGGTAATGACGGGGCCGGACACCAGCGCGTTGCTCGACACGGCAATCAGGTCCTCGGTGGCGATGCGCAGGGTGACGGGCTTGGCGGCGTCGGCCTTGGGATCTTTGCCCCCTTTGCCACAGGCGGCCAGGGCGCTGGCCATGGCGAGGACGAGCAGGGTTTGTCGCAGCATTGAAAGTCTCCGGATGAAGTGGTAGAGCAAAACAGGGGTAGCACAAAATGGGGGCATGCCGTCAACCATGCGAACAGCAGGACGGCAGCGTCGAAGTATCCGATAGCAGCCGCGGCGGGTCAATCGGCGTGTTTCGGAACGACGAAATCGGGGCACGAAATGCATATGGGGCCGATGAAATGCATTTTGCGTTGTTGAGACGCATCAACATTGCATCGGCCCCCGCAGGTCCGGCGCTTAAAACTGGCGGGAAATGGCGTTGATGGCCAGCGCCACCAGCATGCCGGTGGCGATGCCGCCGCCAATTTCCACCAGGGTATGGCCCATCCGTTCACGCAGGGGCTTGACGCCGGGACCGGCGCCGCCCAGGCGGTTGATGGCGGCGGCCTGGCGGCCCACGTGCTGGCGCAGGCTGTTGGCGTCGATCATGACGATGAAACACAGGGTGACGGCCACGCCGAAAGCGGGATCGGCTATGCCCTCGCGCAGGGCAATCAGGGTCGCCATCGCCGTCACCACCGCGCTGTGATTGCTGGGAAAGCCGCCATTGCCGACCAGGTCGAACGCCAGGCGGCGCTGGCGCACGCTGGTGATGAGAAACTTGACGGGGCCAACCACCAGCCAGGTGACGAGGGGGGTGACGAGATAAGTGATGTCCATCGAAGTTCCACGAAATGGTGCGCGGCCAGAGTGCCGAGCGCGATTATCGCAGAACGCCGGGGCGGCGGCGACATCGAGAATCCCGGGGCGGCCCAGTTCGCGTTAAACTCGTGCCCATTGTGGCGTTTTCACCAATAGTACAAAGAAAGTTAAATATGCAACATTTTAGAATTTCCCTCATCGTTACCGTGGTATTGATGGCGCTGGCCGGCTGGTGGGGCTACGCGCACGGCGGCACCGCCGGCCTGCTGCAGGCGCTGTGGATCACCGCCGTGCTGGGCGTGCTGGAAGTGTCGCTGTCGTTCGACAACGCCGTGGTCAATGCCACCGTCCTGCGCAACTGGAACGCCTTCTGGCGCAAACTGTTCCTCACCGTGGGCATCCTGGTGGCCGTGTTCGGCATGCGCTTGCTGTTTCCGCTGGTAATTGTATCGGTGGCCACGGGCCTGGGCCTGGTCGATGTCTGGAACATGGCCATCAACACCCCTGCCGAATACGCGCGCAACCTCACCGCCCACCACGCGGAAGTGTCGGCCTTTGGCGGTGCCTTCCTGATGCTGGTGTTCCTCAATTTCCTGTTCGATGAAGAAAAAGAGCTGCACTGGCTGGGCTGGATCGAAGAAAAAATCGGCCAGTACGGCACCGAAGGCCTGGCCATCCTGCTGACCATGGCGGCGGTGTTCTTCGGCATGACGCTCGTGCCCGAAGCGCGCAAGCTGGCCGTGCTGACGGCCGGCGTGGTCGGTGTGCTGGTCTACGTGGGGGTCGACTGGATCAGCGGCTTGCTGGAAAGCGAAGAGAGCAACGATCCGGCCGTGGGCAAACTGGTCGCGCAAGGCAGCATCGGCGGCTTCCTCTACCTGGAAGTGCTGGACGCCTCGTTCAGCTTCGACGGCGTGATCGGCGCCTTTGCCATCACCAACGACGTCGTCATCATCATGCTGGGCCTGGCGATCGGCGCCATGTTCGTGCGCTCGATGACGGTCTACCTGGTCTACAAGGGCACGCTCGATGAATTCGTGTTCCTCGAACACGGCGCCCACTATGCCATCGGCATCCTGGCGATCATCATGTTCGCCAGCATCGGCTACGAGATCCCCGAATGGTTCACCGGCCTGTCCGGGGTGGCCTTCATTGCCGTCTCGCTGTGGTCGTCGATCCGCTACCGCAAGAGCCAGGCGGCGCTGGCCGCTTCCTGAGGTGGCGGCGGCCCCGCGCCGTTAGCGATAACGCGCTTCGATGGCGCCCATGGTGCCGTCGACCACCAGCTTTTGCAAGGCGCGGTCGAGCTCACGGGGACTGATGCGCGAGTGCAGCGACAAGGCGCAGCGGGTCTGGTGGGTGGCGATCACCAGCGGCGGATGCAGGGCCACCCTGACGACGCCGTGGCGCTGGCGGAAATCGAACCAGCTTTGAATGGCCGACATGTGATGGAGGCGGCCGGCCGCCAGCTTGGCCAGGTTCAGTTCGACGCTGGGCGCATCGGCGCGCACGAACGCGTCCTCGAGCTGCTGTTCGAGCTGCGGATAGCGGTAGCCGAACACGGTGCCGATGGGCTGGCTGGCGAGCGCGCCAATGACGGGCGGGCGCACCGCGCCGCGGTCGGTCAGCACCACTTCGACCTGGGTCATGAACGGCTGGCTCCAGCTGAATTTGCCCGGCAGCCAGGCCGGCTGATAACCGCACAACACATCGGCCTCGCCTTTTTCGAGCGCCAGCGTGATGCGCTTCCTGGGCAGGGCCAGAAACCGCACTTTTTTCCCCAGCCCCTGCGCCAGCGCCTCGCCCACATCCTTGTGGATCCCCTCGACGATGGTGAAATGGTCGAAGCGCGACATCGGCATCTCGGTGGCGGTATCGACCAGCACCACCAGTTCCTTGCCGGCCTCGGTGGTGGCCCCATTGGCGGCCGACTGGCCAGCCGCCAGCGCCCCGCACGCATTGAGGCAGGCGGCGACAAGGACAAACAGACGTTTTTGAAATGGCATGTAGCAACGCAAACGGGGGGACAGGAGGATAGTACGCGTTTGTCCAGGCCAGGAGAATAGGCCAAAACGGCTACAGTCTGCCACGAAAGCGCTTGCCAAGGCGTGAGCAATTGTATCTTCCGGACCCGCCCTGGTTGACAGGTCCGGACCCGCCACCGGGCTTACGGGGCCGGCGGTGCGGCTGGCGTCGACAGGTCCGCCGGGTTCGACTGCTGGGTCAGCAAACGCCCCAGCACCTCACGCGTCATGTGTTCCGAGGCCACCCGCTGGTGCGCTTCGGCCACGCGCTGGGCCACCGCCTCGCCGGACGCTGCCAGCGAGCGGCGATCGGCCGCCAGGCGCGAGGTCTCCAGGTCGACCAGTTGCTGCTTCGAGTCGGCCATCGCCTGGGTGGTCAGCGCCACCTTGCGTTGCAGCGCCGCGTGGTTCTTCGCGCTCTCGAGCAGCAGGCGCTGGGCCGCCACCTTGTCGGCCATCGCCTCGCTGGCCGCTTCTTCGGCTGCCAGCACGTCGCGTGCCAGCGCCAGCTTTTCCACTTCGGCGGCGGCGCAGGCGGCGCTGGCGCTGGCGCTCGCTTCTTCCACCGCGATGCGCTGGGCCAATGCCGCCTGCGCCTGCGCGCTCGCCACGCTGGCGTCGCGCTGGGCGCCCAGCAACTGGCTCGCCTGTGCCAGCGCCAGTGCGGCGCGTTCCTGCTCGGCCAGCGCCAGCGCCGCCTGCGCCTGTTCGACGCCGACGCGTTCGGCCTGCAGCTCGACCAGCGCGGCCGCCGCCTGCAGGCGGGCGGCAATGGCGTCGTGCTCGCTTTGCTGATGGGCCGCCGCCAGCGCCGCCTGCTCGGCCAGCTCGTGCGTTGCCTGCGTGGCCGCCAGTTGCGCCGCGAGCGCAGCCTGCTCGGCCTCGGCCGTCTGGCGCAGCGATGCCGCCTGCGCTTGCTGGGCCAGGGTGCGGGCCTCGGCGGCCGCCGTCAGGGCCAGTTCGGCGGCGATTTTTTCCTGCAGCGCGGCCACGGCGCCCTGCTCGGCAAGCAGGCGGGCCGCTTCGGCCTGGGCCAGTTCCTGCGCCAACTCGGCCGCGACGGCGGCGGCGGCGCTGGCGCTGGCAGCGTCGGCGGCGCGGGCAGCGACGGCGTCGCGCTCGGCTTCGGCGGCGCCGTTGGCGTCGCGCCGGGCGCCGGCGGCCTGCTCGTGCAGGGCGGCCTGCTCGAGCGCCAGCGCGCGTGCACGCTGTTCCTGTAAAACCTGTTCGGCGGCGGCGGCGCTGGCCAGGCGGTCGGCCTCGGCGCGCTCGCGCGCCGCATCGGCGGCGGCGCTTTCGGCCTGGATACGCGCCTGCACCTCGATACCGGCCTCTTCCTCGGCCAGCGCGCGTCCCAGCGCCACCTCGCGCAGCTTGCGGTCGACTTCGATGCGCCCTTCGGTGGCGGTCATGATGCGCGCTTCAGCCTGGCGGCGCGCTTCGGCGCCGGCGGCGGCCTTTTGTTCGAGCCGCTCGCGGTGGACGGCGGCGTCGCGCAGTTCCTTTTCCGTCTGCAGGCGCAGGTGGATCGATTTCGCCGCCATCCGCTCCGACTCGGCCTGCGCCAGGGCGATCGCTTCGCGCTCCTGCTCGACGTGGGCCAGCGCGCGTGCTTCTTCGAGTGCGCGCGCCTCGGCCATGGCGCGGGCGAAGGCGGAGGCCAGCGCCACCTGGTCGGCTTTTTCACGCTGCACGGTCAGCTCGAGCGCTTCGGCTTCCGCCTCGGCCAGCAGCTCGGCGGTCTGGCGCGCGCCGCGCGCCTGCCGCTCGCGCTCGCGCGCCAGGATCGTCATGCGGGCGTCGGCGCTGGCGATGTGCAGCACTTCTTCCCGGGCCGCGTGCACGGCGGCGACCCGCTCCACCGCCTGCAGGCGGGCTTGCTCCGTGTGTTGTTCGAGGTCGTGGGCGGCGCGCTCGGCTTCCAGCGCCATTGCCGCGTCGACCTCGCTTTGCTGGGCGGCGCGGCGGCGTGCTTCTTCTTCAAAGCGGGCGCGCGCTTCGGCGGCCAGCTTGATGCGGGTGTCCGCTTCCACGCGGGCACGCAACTCGGCCGTTTCCTGGCGCACCGCTTCGAGGCGCTCGGTGCTGGCCTGGGCGGCGGCGCGCAAGGTTTCCAGGCGGTCGCGATTGGCTTCGATGGCTTCTTCCGAGGCCTGGGCATGGTCGAGTGCGGCGGCGGCGGCGGCGGCGTCCATGGCGGCGCGTTCCTCGGCCAGCGAGCGCGCGCGCGCTTCGGCGTGGGCCCGGCTTTCGGCGGCGCACGAGGCCTTCGCTTCGGCTTCGACGCGGGCGATGCCGGCGTGGATGGCGCGCATTTCGGACTGGGCCCGCTCCGGCGAGACGACAGCGGCGGCAACGACGGCGAGCGGGCGCGCGCCTGAGGGCAGATCGATGCTCAGGTGGGTGTCATCGTGCGGCGGCGGTTGCAGTTCCATGGTCGTTCTCGCAAGGTCATCGTGTCTACGTCTTCCAATGCGGAAAACATACACCATTATGGAGCGCAATGTCGCGCCCGCTTAACGGGAGCATGGGGGGGAAAGCCCGCCAGTTTGCCGTTTCAATGGTGAAATGGCATGGCCGACGGCGCACCTGGCATCTCAGCCCCCCCCTGCCGTGAGCATGTCGGTGAAGCGCGCGGCCGGCGTCGCCGCCGAAAACAGGAAACCCTGGGCGTAGTCGCAGCCCATGGCCTTGAGCATGTCGCGCTGCTCGGGCGTTTCCACCCCTTCGGCGATGACCTTCAGGCCCAGCTTGTGGGCCATGACGATGATGGTTTCGGCGAACACGCCACTGTCGGCGCCGTGCAGCATGTCCTTGACGAAGGACTGGTCGATCTTGAGAAAGTCGACCTTGAATTTTTTGAGATAGGACATCGACGAATAGCCGATGCCGAAGTCGTCGATGGTAAATTGCACGCCGGCGCCCCGCAGCAGGGCCAGGCGATCATGAATGGCCCGCGAATCGTTGAGCAGCAAGCCTTCGGTGATCTCGACGGCAATCTGGTTGCCCCCCGGCTGCAGCATGGCCAGGTCGCTGTCCCAATTTTTCATCCGGGCCAGGTTCATGAACTCGACGGGCGATTTATTGACACTGACCTGGAACGGGCGGCCCAGCAGCGCAGTCCAGAGGCGCGCATGCTCGAGCGCGTCAGCGAACACCCAGGAGCCGATTTCGCCGATCAGGCCCGTCTGCTCGGCCAGTCCGATAAAGGCATCGGGCAACACCAGACCGTCTTGCGGGTGCTGCCAGCGCAGCAGCGCTTCGGCCTTGACGATGGCCCCGCTGGCGAGATCGACGATGGGCTGGTAATACACTTCGAGCTGGTGCAGGGACAGCGCGGCGCGCAGTTCGTCGATGATTTTCAGGCGCGCCCATGCCGAATCGCGCATTTGCGCGGTGAAGAAACTGAAGCGGTTGCGCCCCGCCTGCTTGGCCACGTACATGGCCTGATCGGCATTGCCCAGCAGTTCGCCGGGGGTCTGGCCGTCCTGGGGATAGACGGTGATGCCCATGCTGCCGGAAATAAAATACACCGATTCGCCGATCGAAAATGGCTTGACCAGCTCGTCGAGGATGCTTTGCGCCAGGATTTCGATGTGCAAGAGATCGTTGATTTCGCTGAGCACCACCGTGAATTCGTCACCGCCGATGCGGGCGACGGTGTCGCTGCTGCGCACGCAGGCGCTGAGGCGGCGCGCGCTTTCCTTGAGCAGTTCGTCGCCCGCCGCGTGGCCGGAACGGTCGTTGACTTCCTTGAAGCCGTCGAGATCGATATACAGCAGGGCCAGCGGATGGGCCGTGCGCGCCGCATGCTTGAGATCCTGTGCGAGGCGGTCGTGGAACAGTGCCCGGTTGGGCAATTGCGTGAGGCCGTCGTAGTAGGCGTTGCGGTGAACGACTTCTTCGGATGCCTTCAGTTCGGAAATATTGCGTGCCGTCCCGGAAATTGCATCGATCCCCCCCAGGCTATTTACGACGGGCAGCAGCACATAGCGATAGCTGACCGGCGCGCCGTCGGCGCCGGGCAGCTGCGCCTCGGCGCGCAGCGGTTCGCGCGTGGCAACCACCTTGCGCAGTTCGGACAAGATGCGCTGCGCCTGCGCGGGAAACAGGTCTTGCACACGCGCGCCGATGAATTTTTCCTGCGGCACGCCCACCTGGCGGCACAGGGCCACATTGACGTAAAGAATATCGCCATCGACGCTGACGATGTAGTGGAAATCTGGCGAGGACGACAACAGGGTGTCGAAGCGGCGCGTGTATTCTTCCTTGTCGAGCGCGAAGCGCCTGATCGATTCGGTCAGGGCCTGGTCGATGGCTTCGTGAAAGCGGGTCAGCTCGCTGCTGGCGAACGCCGCGGCACGGTCGCCATTCGGATTCCAGAGTGCCAGCACGCTGGCGCGCAGGGCGCGGAACTCGGAGATGGTGTCGATGACGGTGAAGCCGGCCAGCACGCGGTCGGCGCCGTGCAGCGTGGCCGGGCTGTCCTGCCGGGCTTGCGGCGCGTGCCCCTTCGATTTTTCCGCCTGTTCAAGAGGGGTCTGCGCGACCTCGAGGTCGGACTCGATGGCGTTGAGCATGCCCAGTGCGTGGTCACGCAAGGCGATGCTGTCGAGCTTGCGCGCAGCGGGAATGCTGCCGGCAAAGCGCTCCCACTGGTCAAGAATGACCGCATGATGGGATTTCATGAAAGTCAGCAGACCGGTCTTGCAGTCGTCCTCGATTGGTTTCATAACGGCTCCGTCTTCGCACACTTGCTTGGACCGGCGGCCAGGCGTTTAAGTTCCGGAAAACGCCATCGTCAGCTTTGCCACAGCGGTCCCTCGTCCATCAGTGCCACCTGCTCGCGCAGTTCGAGGATGCGGTCCTGCCAGTAGCGCTGGGTGTTAAACCACGGAAAGGCCACGGGGAAGGCCGGATCGTCCCAGCGCATCGCCAGCCAGGCCGAATAATGCAGCAGGCGCAGGGTGCGCAGCGCTTCGACCAGGTGCAGCTGGCGCGCGTCGAAGTCGGCGAAGTCTTCGTAGCCGGCGAGGATGTCGGCCATCTGCGCCGAACGTTCGGCCCGCTCGCCCGACAGCAGCATCCACAAGTCCTGCACGGCGGGACCGCTGCGGCTGTCGTCGAAGTCGACGAAATGGGGGCCGGCGTCGGTCCACATGATGTTGCCGACGTGGCAGTCGCCGTGCAGGCGGATCAGCGCTGGCGGGCCGGCCCGGTCATAACAGTGGGCCACGCCGGCCAGGGCCTGGTCGACCACGCTGGTCCAGGCCGGCAACAACTCGGGCGGAATGAAACCGTGCTCGAGCAGGTAGGCGCGCGGCGCGGCGCCGAAGGTGGCCGGGGTCAGCGCGGGCCGCTCGGTGAACTGCTTGAGGGCGCCGACGGCGTGGATGCGGCCGATGAAGCGGCCGATCCACTCGCGCACGCTGGCGTCGCCCAGTTCCGGCGCGCGCCCGCCGCGGCAGGGAAACACGGCAAACTTGAAGCCGCCAAAGCTGTGCAGGGTGCGTCCCTCGAGGGTGCTGGCGGCCACCACGGGAATTTCCCGTTCGACCAGTTCGGCCACGAAGCCGTGCTCCTCGAGGATGGCGGCGTCGCTCCAGCGGTCGGGCCGGTAAAACTTCACCACCACCGGGCCGCCCTCTTCCCGGCCCACCTGGTAGACCCGGTTCTCGTAGCTGTTCAGGGCCAGCAGGCGGCCATCGCCGTGCAGGCCGATGCTGTCGAGGGCGTCGAGCACGCAGTCGGGGCCCAGCGCGGAAAATGGGTGGGGGGGAGCGGAGGAAACGTCGTCGTCTGGATTCATGGGCGCATTGTACGCCCGACAGATTGCCGCCGCGCGCGACGCAAGACACGTTAAACTGTCGTACTCACTTCAAGAAAGTCGCCACCATGCAATACGATCAGCCCCTGTCAGACAAAGAATTCGACGAACTCGACCAGTTCCTGCTGTCGGACCGCAGCTCCGACGACGCCATGACGATGGACACCCTGCACGGTTTCCTGACGGCCATCGCGATCGGTCCCGAAGCCATCATGCCCACCGAGTGGCTGCCGAAAGTCTGGGGCGAAGACGGCGCCAGCGAGCCGACCTGGAAAAACAAGAAGGAAGCCGACCGCATTTTCGAGCTGATCATGCGCTTCATGAACGAAGTGGCGGTGACGTTCGAAGTCGCGCCGAAAGAATTCGAGCCCCTGTTCGTCGAGCACGAGCACGAAGGCCAGACCCTGATCGACGCCGAAGCGTGGTGCTGGGGCTTCTGGGAAGGACTCGAATTGCGCCCCGGCTCGTGGGATGCGATCGATTCGTCCGACCTGGCGCCGCTGATGCGCCCGCTGTACCTGCTGGGCGCCGACGAGATCGAAGAGTCCGAACTGAAGGAAGTCGACGATCCCGTCAAGGGCCACAAGCTGGCGCTGGAAATCGAGGCGAACTTGCCGGCCATCTACAAATTCTGGCTGCCCCTGCGCAAGTCGGGCGTGCAGACGATCAAGCGCGAAGAGCCGAAAGTGGGCCGCAACGACGACTGCCCTTGCGGCAGCGGCAAGAAATTCAAGAAATGCTGCGGCGCCGACGGCGCCCCGGCGGACGCGCCCGAACCGGCCTGATCTTCCACCACCACCGCAGGGAGCGCCCGTGTCGAAACTGTTGCCGATTGCCACCAGCAGCGAACGTGACCAGGCGTTCGGCCTGCTGTCGAACCTGGCCAACCGCCATGGCTGCATCACCGGCGCCACCGGCACCGGCAAGACCGTCACCCTGCAGGTGATGGCGCAGGCGCTGTCCGATATCGGCGTGCCGGTGTTCATGGCCGACATCAAGGGCGACCTGTCGGGCCTGGCGGCGCCCGGGGCGCCGTCGGCAAAAATGGCCGAGCGCCTGGCCAGGATGAAAGTCGAAGCACCGCAATGGGCGGCCTGCCCCGTCACGTTCTGGGACGTGTTCGGCGAGCAGGGTCACCCCGTGCGCGCCACCGTGTCCGACCTCGGGCCCCTGCTGCTGGCACGCATGCTCAATCTGAACGACACCCAGGAAGGGGTGTTGCAGGTGGCGTTCCGGATCGCCGACGACCAGGGCTGGCTGCTGCTCGACAGCAAAGACTTGCGCACCCTGCTGCAGCACGTGGGCGACCACGCCGGCGAATATCGCACCAGTTACGGCAATATCTCGGCGGCCAGCATCGGCGCCATCCAGCGCAGCATGATCGGCATCGAAGAGCAAGGGGGCACGCATTTCTTCGGTGAGCCCATGCTCAATATCGACGACCTGCTGCAAACCGACGCCGCCGGCCGCGGGATGGTCAACATCCTCGCCGCCGACAAGCTGATGAATTCACCGCGGCTGTACGCCGTGTTTTTGCTGTGGCTGCTGTCGGAACTGTTCGAGCACTTGCCCGAAGTGGGCGACCTGGAGCAGCCGAAACTGGTGTTCTTCTTCGATGAGGCGCACCTGCTGTTCGACGACGCCCCCAAGGCGCTGCTCGACAAGATTGAACAGGTGGTGCGGCTGATCCGCTCGAAAGGGGTGGGCGTGTATTTCGTCACCCAGAATCCGCTCGACATTCCCGACTCCGTGCTGGGGCAACTGGGCAACCGCGTCCAGCACGCCCTGCGCGCCTACACGCCGCGCGACCAGAAGGCCGTCAAGGCGGCCGCCGACACCTTCCGCCCCAATCCGGCGCTCGATACGGCGGCGGTGATCACCGAACTGGGCGTGGGCGAAGCGCTGGTCTCCTTCCTCGACGAACAAGGTCGTCCCAACATCGTCGAGCGCGCTTACATCCTGCCGCCCGCCTCGCGCATCGGCCCCATCGACCCGGCCAGTCGCCAGGCGGTGATCGCCGGCTCGCTCGTGGCCGGGGTGTACGAAACGGCCATCGATCGCCAGTCGGCCCATGAAATACTGACCCGGCGGGTGGCGCCGGCTGCACCGGCCGCGCCGCCGCTGCCCGCCGCCGAGAGCGCGCCGCCAGCGCCGGCCGACAGCGGCGGCGGCCTGGGCGGCCTGATCGGCGACCTGTTCGGCGCCAGCGCCCCCGGCAAGCGCGACTCGCCCGTGCAGGCGATGGTCAAGTCGGCCGCGCGCAGCATCGGCTCGCAGATGGGGCGCGAACTGATACGCGGTGTGCTGGGATCGCTGCTGAAAAAACGGTAGAGCGCTAGCGTTTCGTTGCAGGCAGAAACTATAAATTCCCCACGGTATTGACAGCTGTTACATTTCGATACATGATGAAGTTGACGATAAGCTTTCGTCAATATTAACCCTGGCCCGTGTGCTCCCGCCCCCCACCTCGGGCGGACCCGCCCTGTGCCAGGTTTCTGCGCCACTTCGCCGCGCTCGTTTGCCGATTCCACAGCCGCTACCGGGCGCCACGCGCCCGCGGCCCCGTTGTGCCGGCACTCCACCGAGCCGCCTCATGCAAGCATCTATTTCTCTTTGTTCCGGGTTGCGCACCGAATTGCGCGGTTTCAAATTGCTGCGGGAATCGTTCAAGCTGGTCTCGCGCGCCGTGCTGTTCCGGCGCCAGACGGCCCACTGGCTCGCCCTGCTCAATTCCGATCCCCTGTTCGCCCAGATGCTGCCCAGTTGCCCGCGCCTGATCAACAAGATCTACCGCCAGTACCTGAGCACCCGGCTGGGCTGCGACGAGCGCCTCGACGCCCTCCAGACCCATTACCGGACGGTCATCGAGCGCGGCCTGGCGCCGCTGGTGGCGCGCGCGGCGGCGGCGCCGGTGACCATGTGCCAGTTGCAGGTCAAGGATGGCGAAGGCGAGAACTACCGCATCGAACTGCGCGCCGGCGGCGTGCTCTCGCGCGAGGGCGAGCTGATTTTTCAGCTGATGCACGAGGACCGCCTGCTCTATTCAGTCGCGTGCAGTTTCGTGCGCGACGGCGCGGGCAAGGCGCTCGGCGTGGGCTGCCTGCAAGGCACCCCCGGCCCCGGCGCCCAGGATGGCGTGCGCGCCGCCACCCGCGCCCTGCACGGCATGCGCCCGAAAAACCTGTTGATGCGGGTGGTGCGCCAGTTCGGCCACGAGCAAGGCTGCAGCCATCTGCTACTGGTCGGCAATGCCAACCGCGTCGTCACCACCTCGATGCGCAAGGGGAAAGTCCATGCGGACTACGACACCCTGTGGCGCGAACTGGGCGCAAGGTGCCACGCCGACGGCGATTTCCGCCTGGCCTGCGAAGCCCTGCCAGCGCTCGATGTGACCGAGATCGCCTCGAAGAAGCGCTCGGAAGCGAAGAAGCGCCACGAGATGATCAAGGTTGCCGTCGCCGACATCGACGCCCAGGTGCGCCGCTCGCAGCGGGCGCTCACTGCGCTGCGGCTGGCGCCGTCCGCGGCCGGCATCGCGCCGCCAACGTCGCATCTGCGCCGCACGGCGTAAAGCGGGCGGGCGCGGCGCCCGGCAGGTTATACTGGGGTTTGGGTGCGCACACGCCGTGTGTCGCAGGAACAGCGTCGGTCGGGCCGCCACGCAGTTTAGGCGTGCCCATGCATCTCCCCTCTTCCGTCTTTCCCTCGCGCGGCCTGTCCGCCACCTTCCAGCGCTTTTTCGCCTCCAACAAGTCCGGCGGCATCGTGCTGATCGCCTGTACCGTGGTCTCGCTGCTGCTGGCCAACTCGCCCGCCAGCGCGTCTTACCTGGCGTTCTGGCAGATGAACCTGGCCGGCATGTCGGTGGAACACTGGATCAACGACGGCCTGATGGCCATCTTCTTCCTGATGATCGGCCTCGAACTCGAGCGCGAACTGTACAACGGCGAATTGTCGGACCTGCGCAATGCGCTGCTGCCCATCGTCGCCGCGGTGGGCGGCATCGGCGTGCCGGCGCTCATCCACTACGGCCTGAACGGGGGCAGCCCCACCCAGGCCGGCATGGGCATTCCGATGGCCACCGATATCGCCTTCGCGCTTGGCGTGCTGGCCCTGCTGGGCAAGGGCGTGCCCGCTTCCCTGAAAATTTTCCTCACGGCACTGGCGGTGATCGACGACCTGGGCGCCATCATCGTCATCGCCATTTTCTATACCAGCAGTTTTTCGCTGGCCTACCTGGCCGGCGCGCTGGCCGTGTTCGCCGTCCTGCTGGGCCTGAACCGTGTCGGCCGCGTGATGGCGCTCACGCCCTACCTGGTGGGCGGCGCGCTGATGTGGTTCCTCATGCTCAAGTCGGGCATCCACGCCACCATCGCCGGCGTGCTGCTGGCGTTCGCCATTCCCTTTTCCGCGCGCCAGGACGACCGCGAGTCGCCATCGCACCGCCTCGAGCACGTTCTGCACCTGCCGACAGCCTTCCTGATCCTGCCAGTCTTCGCGCTGGCCAACACCGGCATCGTCCTGGGCGCCGGCTGGGCCGCCCAGCTGGGCGCGCCAAACAGCCTGGGCATCTTCGCCGGGCTGGTGCTCGGCAAACCGCTGGGCATCGTGCTCTTTAGCATGGCGGCCGTCGCCAGCGGCCTGTGCAGCAAGCCGGCCGAACTGTCCTGGCGCCACGTGCTGGGCGCTGGCATGCTGGGCGGGATCGGCTTTACCATGTCGATCTTCGTCACCAACCTGGCCTTCCCCGGCCAGGCCGAGGCGGTGACGGCGTCGAAGATCGCCATCCTGGTGGCCTCGCTCACGGCCGGCGTGGCCGGCTTCCTGTGGCTCAAATTTGCCACGCCGGCGACGACGAGCGATCAGTAAGAACCTATCCCGGTAGGTGCCAAGAAGCGCTGGCCAGAGGCGCCGGCTCGTTCAGGCGGCTCTCGTACAGGGCCGCCAGCAAGTCCAACTGGCTGACCATGCCGGCGAAGCGGTCTTCACCGTCGATCACGGCAATATGGTGCAAGCCGGCATTGGCCATCAGCGGCACCAGCTCGACGATGGGCGTGTCCGTGCGCGCCGTCAGCGGCCTGGCCGTCATGATCTGCCCGACCACCTCCGGCTTGTCCGAATGGCTGCCATCGTAGGGCAGCAGGAAGCGCCGCAGGCGGGCGCCGAAATCGCTGTAGTGGTCGAGCTCGGCGTGGCGCAGGAAGTCGCTTTGCGCCACCACGCCGATCACCCGCCGCGCCTTGTTCAGCACCGGCAAGGCGTGCAGACGGTGCTGGCGCAGCAGTTGCCACGCTTCCAGCAGGGTGCTGCCAAATTCCACCGTGACGGCATCCTTCGACATGATGGCGCCGCAGGTGATGACGCCGAAGCGCCGTTCATAGGCCTGCATCTCGGTGGCCAGGATAATGTTTTCCAGGTCATCGCGGCTGACGTCGAGCACCTGGCCATAGCGTTGCAGCACGGCGTCGAGGTCGGCGGGCGCGAAGCCCACCCGGCTGGTGGGGACCGGGTCGCCGGTGGCGTGCGCCGGCTGCAGGCCCGACTGCTGCGAATGGGGATAACGGCGCCCCGTCAGATTGTTGTAGGCCAGCGCCGCCAGCACCATCAACGCGCTGTTGAGCGCCACCTGGACGAAGGCGAACTGGTAGCCGGCCGCATGCACGGCAGGCCCGGCCAGCACGGCCGTCAGCGCCACCGCCCCGCCCGGCGGATGCAGGCAGCGCAGCAAGAACATGCAGACGATGGCGGCGCCGGCGGCCAGCGGCGCGGCCAGCACGGGGTCGCCCACCAAGCGCGCCACCGTCACGCCCACGATGGCCGAGACGACATTGCCACCGAACACGGACCACGGCTGCGCCAGCGGGCTGGCGGGCACCCCGAACAGCAGCACGGCCGAGGCCCCCATCGGCGCGATGAGAAAGGCCATGGCGCTGCTGTCGGCCACCAGCGCGCCGACGACGAAGGGGGTCAGCAGCGCCGTCACCAACAAGCCCAGCAGCGCGCCGGCGCCGGCACGCACCTGTTCGGTGCGGCTTGCCGTGTTCGGCCGCGGCAGGAACAAGCCCAGCCAGGAGTGTCCTTTGTTGCGCACTTGCTTGCCCGCCTGCTCCGCCATCACCCATCCCCGTCCACCAAAAGTCGCTTATTACACCATATCGGGGATGGCGCTCACCAAAATAGTGCGAAAACTGTTTGCAAGACGCGCACGCGCGGGGGATCCATTGGCACGGTTCTTGATATATATTGCCTGATAACTACTGCCTGAGCGCGGCACGCACTCGGCATCCCCTACCCATCCAGGAGATCTCATGCACCTTGCACCACGTATCTTCGACGAGATGCATGCCCACGGCGACGGCCAGGGCGACCGCGCCGTGCGCGAGCACTACCGCGAGTTCGACCAGTGGCTGGCGCGCCAGACGCCCGAACAGATCGAGCGCAAGCGGGCCGAAGCCGATCTGACCTTCCGCCGGGTCGGCATCACCTTCGCCGTCTACGGCGACGATGCCGGCACCGAGCGCCTGATTCCCTTCGACACGATTCCTCGCATCATTCCCGCGCACGAATGGGCGCACCTGCAAACGGGCCTGGTGCAGCGCGTCAAGGCCCTGAACATGTTCGTCCATGATATCTATCACGGCCAGGACATCATCAAGGCGGGCCTGATTCCGGCCGCGCAGATTTACCAGAACGCCCAGTACCGCCCGGAAATGCAGGGCATCGCCGTCGCCTCCGACATTTACGCCCACATCGCCGGCGTCGACATCGTGCGCGCGGGCGAGGGCGAGTTTTATGTGCTGGAAGACAATCTGCGCGTGCCCTCGGGCGTGTCCTACATGCTGGAAGACCGCAAGATGATGATGCGGCTGTTTCCCGAACTGTTCGCCCGCAACCGCATCGCGCCGGTCGATCACTATCCGGACCTGCTGCTCGACAACCTGCGCTCGGTCGCCCCCAACGGCGGCAACGATCCCACCGTGGTGGTGCTCACGCCCGGCATCCACAATTCGGCCTATTTCGAGCACGCTTTCCTGGCCCAGCAAATGGGGGTCGAACTGGTCGAAGGCAAAGATTTGTATGTCAACGACAACGCCGTCTACATGCGCACCATCCGCGGGCCGAAACGGGTCGACGTGATCTACCGCCGCATCGACGACGATTACCTCGATCCGCTGGCGTTCCGCTCCGACTCCAGCCTGGGCGTGCCCGGCCTGCTGTCGGTGTACCGGGCCGGCCGCGTCACGCTGGCCAACGCCATCGGCACCGGGGTGGCCGACGACAAGTCGATCTACCCCTTCGTGCCGGACATGATCAAATTCTATCTGTCGGAAGAGCCGATCTTGAACAACGTCCCCACCTACCAGTGCAGGAAACCGGCCGACCTCGAATACACGCTGGCGAACCTGGACAAGCTGGTGGTCAAGGAAGTGCACGGCGCCGGCGGTTACGGCATGCTGATCGGCCCGGCCGCCTCGAGCGCCCAGATCGACGATTTCCGGCGCCGCCTCAAAGCCAAGCCGGACGGCTATATCGCCCAGCCCACGCTGGCGCTGTCGGCCTGCCCCACCTATGTCGAAAACGGCATCGCCCCGCGCCACATCGACCTGCGCCCCTTCGTCCTGTCCGGCAAAACCATTTCGATGGTGCCGGGCGGCCTGACCCGCGTCGCCCTCGAGGAAGGCTCGCTGGTGGTCAATTCTTCGCAGGGCGGCGGCACCAAGGACACCTGGATTCTGGAGCAACCATGCTAAGCCGCACCGCCGATCACCTGTACTGGATGGCGCGCTACACCGAGCGCGCCGAAAACACCGCCCGCATGCTCGACGTGGCCGTGCAAACGTCGATGCTGCCGCAGTCGCAGGAAGACAGCGAAGCGGGCTGGCGCGCCATGCTGGGCATCTCCGAACTGGAAGAAGAGTTTGCCAACCGCAAGGGCATCTGCAACCAGGCCGATGTGCTCGACTTCATGGTGCGCGACCCGTCGAACCCGTCCTCCATCGCCGCCTGCCTGAAAGGGGCGCGCGACAATGCCCGCGCGGTGCGCGGCACGCTCACCACCGAGGTGTGGGAAACCACCAACGCCACCTGGCTCGACATGCCCAAGCAACTGGCGCCGGGCGGCCTGGAGAACGATCCCAGCGCCTTTTTCGAGTGGGTCAAGTACCGCTCGCACCTCTCGCGCGGGGTCACGCTGGGCACCATGCTCAAGGACGAAGCGATGTACTTCATTCGCCTGGGCACCTTCCTGGAACGGGCCGACAACACCGCCCGCATTCTCGACGTCAAGTACCACGGCGCCGCCGATGCGTCGTCGCAGCGCGATTTTTATTACTGGGCGGCGCTGCTGCGCTCGGTGTCGGGCTTCGAGATCTACCGCAAGGTCTACCGCGACGTCATCACCCGCGAGCGGGTGGCCGAATTGCTGATGCTGCACCCGGACATGCCCCGCTCGCTGCTGTTTTCGATGGAACAGGTGCTGGAAAACCTGCGCGCCGTGCGCAACGACGTCTCGGCCGACACGGAACGGCTGGCCGGCAAGCTGCACGCGGAACTCAAATTCACCCGCATCGAGGACATCTTGCAAGCGGGCCTGCACGACAGCCTGACCACTTTCCTGGAAAACATCGATGTCCTGGGCCGGCTGGTCAGCCGCGATTTTCTCGTGCCACTGGGAAGCTGACCATGAAACTGTCGATCCGCCACGAAACCATCTACCGCTACGCCGCCAGCCAGGCTTACAGCATCCAGCAACTGCACGTCACGCCCCGCCTGGAAGCGCAGCAAAACGTGCTGACCTGGAATCTGCAGGCGCCCGGCGCCGTCAACGCCTACACGGACGCCTACGGCAACCGCTCGCACATGCTCACCCTCAACGAGCCGCACCGCCTGGTCGCCATCGTCGCCGAGGGCATCGTGCACACCACCCTGCTTGACGGTGGCCGCCTGCACAACAGCGAACCGCTCTCGCCGCTGGTGTTTACCGTGCCGACCCGCCTGACCATGCCGACCGGCCAGATCAGCGAGTATGCCAGCGCCAGCCTGGCCGAGGTGCGCGAGGGGCGCGCCAGCACGGGCGCCATGCTGGCGCTGGCCGAGCGCATCCGCGCCAGCATCGCCTACGTGACGGGCGCCACCAGCGTCGACACCACCGCCCACGACGCCCTGCTGCAAGGGGCCGGCGTGTGCCAGGACCACGCCCACCTGTTTCTGGCCTGTTGCCACGCCATGGGCGTGCCGGCGCGCTATGTGTCCGGCTATATCGATCCGGGCAGCAGCGGCCACGCCGCCAGCCATGCCTGGGTCGACGCCTGGGTGCACGATGCCGGCTTTGAAGGCTGGATCAGCATCGATGTCACCCATGCGCGCCTGATGACGGATGCCTATTGCCGCCTGGCGATCGGGCGCGACTACGTGTCGGCGGCGCCCGTGCGGGGCAGCCGGCGCGGGGCCGGCGAAGAGACCATGGCCGTCAACGTGCAGATCGTCCCCGTGTAAAATAGGCGTTTTGACGAAGAAAATGCCGCCATCATGACGTACTGTACAGGCATGCGCCTCGACGCCGGACTGGTCTTTCTGTCCGATTCCCGCACCAACGCCGGCGTGGACCAGGTCGGCACCTTCCGCAAGATGAACGTGTTTGAACATCCGGGCGAGCGGGTGATGGTCCTCATGACATCGGGCAATTTGTCGATCTCGCAGTCGGTGCGCGAGCACGTCGCCGCCTACGTGGGCGCCGATGGGGTGAGTGTGTGGAACGCCACGAGCATGCTGACGGCTGCCCGCATCGTCGGCGACGCCGTGCGCGAGATCCACAAGCGCGATGCGCAGGCGCTGGCCGAATTCGGCGTCGAATTTAACATCGGCATCATCTTCGGCGGCCAGATCAAGGGCGAGCGTTGCCGCCTGTTCCAAATCTACTCGGCCGGCAATTTCATCGAATCGCACGACCAGACCACGTATTTCCAGATCGGCGAGTCGAAGTATGGCAAGCCCATCCTCGACCGCGTCATCACCCCGCAGACGGGGCTGGACGAAGCGGCCAAGTGCGCCCTCATTTCGATGGATTCGACGCTGCGCTCGAACATCTCGGTGGGCTTGCCGCTCGACCTGCTGGTGTACGAAGCCGACAGCCTGGCCGTCACCCGCTTCACCACCATCGACGAGCGCAACCAGTATTTCCAGATGCTGCGCTCGAGCTGGGGGGCGCAGCTCAAGGCCGTATTCGAAAGCATCGACGATCCCGTCTGGGATGCCGCCCCAGGCACCACCGACAACGTCCTGTGCGCCGCCAACGGCAAGGTGCCGCCGCTGCGGGTACCCTTGCCGGCCCACCTGGACCAGGCCAGCGCCGCGGCGCCGCCCCTGCAGTCGGTGGCGCAGCAATTCGGCGGGCCGCCCGCGTAATTGGGGGGGGCACGGCAGGCTTTCCACCGTTGATGTACGATCGACCATCTTGTCTGATCGTCCATTCACCTCGAGGAAGCCCATGAAACGTCTCGCCCTGGCCAGCCTGGCCGCCGCCACCGTGCTGGCCCATGCAACATCGTTTGCCGCCGCGCCGCAGCTCAAGACCAACGCCCCCGCTTTTTACCGCATGATGCTGGGCGAGTTCGAAGTCACCGCCATCAACGACGGCAGCACCGCCCTGCCCGTCGACACCCTGCTGCAAGGGATCAGCAAAGCCGACATCGGCGCCGCGCTGAAGAAAAATTTCATCGCGTCGCCGCTGGAGACCTCGTTCAACGCCTTCCTGATCAACACGGGCAGCAAACTGGTGCTGGTCGACACGGGCGCGGCCGGCCTGTTCGGCCCCAACCTGGGCAAATTCGCCGCCAACCTGAAAGCGGCCGGCTACGCGCCCGAGCAGATCGACGAAATCTACATCACCCACATGCACCCCGACCACGTGGGCGGCTTGCTGCTCAATGGCCAGAGCGCCTTCCCCAACGCCATCGTGCGCGCACAAAAACAGGAAGCCGATTACTGGCTCAGTGCCGACAACATGGCCAAAGCGCCCGCCAAGGCCGATTATTTCAAGGGTGCGATGGCCGCCTTGAATCCCTACGTCGCCGCCGGCAAGTTCAAGCCCTTCGAGGGCAATGTCGAACTGGTGCCCGGGATCAGCACGCACGCGGGCAAGGGCCACACCCCGGGCCACGCCACCTACGTGGTCGAGAGCAAGGGACAAAAGCTGGTGCTGATTGGCGACCTGGTCCACGTGGCCGATGTGCAGATGGCGCATCCGGCAGTGACGATCGATTTTGACAGTGCGCCGAAGGAAGCGCTGGCAGAGCGCCACCAGGCATTTGACGCCGCCGCGCGCGCCGGCTACCTGATCGGTGGCGCCCACCTGGCGTTTCCCGGCCTGGGCCACCTGCGCAAAGAGGGGAAAGGCTACGCCTACGTACCGGTGAATTTTACGCAAATTCACTGAGAGTAACGACGGGGTGAGCGGCGCTGCCGGCCACCCCGCCTTGATTGCCCCGTTACTGACCGCGCGGGCCCTTGTCGGCGCCCTTGTGATCTTTCTGGCCATCCTGTATGTGCCGACCGGCCACTTCTTCAGCTTCGGCCTTCTGCTGGTTCATGGCGGCTTCCTGCTGGGCCTGCTGTGCTTCGCGCTGCATTTTTTCGCGGGCATCGGTGGTGGTTTTGCTCATGACGGTCTCCGGTCGGTTTAAAAACCCAGCCTACTCCCGCCCCGCGCGCCGCACCGTTCGCCACACCACACAAGGGCGATCAAAGCTTGATGAAGTGCTCGCGGTAGTACTTGAGTTCTTCGATCGACTCGATGATGTCGGCCAGCGCCGTGTGCTTCTGGTGCTTTTTAAAACCACTGACCAGCTCCGGCTTCCAGCGGCGGCACAGCTCTTTCAGGGTCGACACATCCAGATTGCGGTAGTGGAAGAACGACTCGAGCTTGGGCATGGTGCGCGCCATGAAACGGCGGTCCTGGCAAATGGTGTTGCCACACATGGGCGACTTGCCGTTCGGGACATACTGGCGCAGCCAGGCGATCAGTTCGGCTTCGGCCTGCGCTTCGCTGACGGTGGAAGCGCGCACCCGGTCGATCAGGCCGCTGCGGCCGTGGGTGCCCTTGTTCCAGGCGTCCATCTTGTCGAGCGTTTCGTCGGACTGGTGGATGGCGAACACGGGGCCTTCGGCGATGGTGTTCAAGTGCATGTCGGTGACGACGACCGCCACCTCGATGATGCGGTCCGTGTCCGGCTCCAGGCCCGTCATTTCCAGGTCGACCCAGATCAGGTTCATTTCATTCGGACGGGCCGGGGCGGTGGCGGTGGTTTCAGTCGCTTGTGACATAATTCTCTCTTGGCCTAATCAATCCTGCATTTTCTCACAGGCACAGAATGTATTCACTCGCGTTTTCGGTTTTGTTTATTGCTTTCTTCATCCTGACCCTGGTCCTGCGCTTCTGGCTGTCGAATCGCCACATTCGCCACGTGCTGGCGCACCGGGCCGCCGTGCCGGCCGAATTTGCCAGCCGCATCCCGCTGGCGGCGCACCAGAAGGCGGCCGACTACACGGTCGCCAAGACCCGTTTCGGCCTGTATGCGCTGTTGTTTTCCAGCGTCGTGCTGATCGGCTTTACTTTGCTGGGCGGCTTGCAATGGCTGGCCATCCAGCTCGCGCCCATCGCCGGCTTCGGCATGACGGGCCAGCTGGCCCTGCTGGTGGCGTTCGCCGTCATCTCCGGCCTGCTCGACCTGCCCTTCGATCTGTACCGCCAGTTCGTCCTCGATCAGCGCTTCGGCTTCAACAAGATGACGGCGCGGCTGTGGTTCGCCGACCTGCTCAAGGGCAGCCTGCTGGGCGCCGCCATCGGCCTGCCGCTGGCCTGGGTGGTGCTCACGCTGATGGACCAGACCGGTGATCTGTGGTGGCTGTACGCCTGGTTCGTCTGGAGCGGCTTCCAGTTGCTGATGATGGTGCTGTTCCCCACCGTGATCGCACCGCTGTTCAATAAATTCAGCCCACTGGAGGACGCCAGCCTGAAAGAACGCATCGAAGGCTTGATGACGCGCGTGGGCTTCGCCTCGAAAGGCTTGTTCGTGATGGACGGCTCCAAGCGCAGCGCCCACGGCAACGCCTATTTTTCCGGTTTCGGCGCGAATAAACGCATCGTCTTCTTCGACACCCTGCTCGAGCGCCTGGCGCCGCCGGAAATCGAAGCGGTGCTGGCGCACGAGCTGGGCCACTTCAAACTGAAACACATCGTCAAGCGCATCGCCGCCATGTTCGCCCTGTCGCTGGCCTTGCTGGCCCTGCTAGGCTACCTGAAAGACCAGGCCTGGTTCTACCAGGGCCTGGGGGTCGATCCCATCCTGTCGAGCAACGCCATGGCGCTGATCCTGTTCATGCTGGTGCTGCCCGTGTTTACGTTCGTGTTTTCGCCGCTGACCTCGATCAGCTCGCGCAAGCACGAATTCGAAGCGGACGCCTTCGCCGCCACCCATGCCAATGCGGCCGACCTGGTGTCGGCACTGGTGAAGATGTACGAAGACAATGCCTCCACGCTCACGCCCGATCCCCTGCACTCGGCGTTCTACGATTCGCACCCGCCCGCCTCGGTGCGCATTGCCCAACTGAACCTGGTGACCCCATGACGCTGGCCGAACACCACTGCCGCGACGGCGCCGCCGCCCTCGACGAGGCGACCATCGTTGCCCTGCTCGACCAGGTACCGGCCTGGACGATTGCCGACGGCATGCTGCGGCGGCGCTACCGCTTTCCCAACTGGCAGGCCAGCCTCGACTTCGTCAACGCCATCTCCGACATGGTCGAACAACAAAACCATCACCCACTGCTGACCATGACCTTTACTTCCTGCGAGCTGGGTTTTACCACCCACTCCACCGGCAACGCCCTCTCGCTCAACGACTTTATTTGCGCGGCCCGCGCCGATGCCATCTACCAGACCGGCCTGCCCGGCAACACCCCGTGAGCGCCCCCCTCAGTGGCATCATCATCGCCGCCCACGGCCGCCACTACCTGGCCGAGGTCGATGGGCGCAAGCTGCAATGCGTCACCCGCGGCAAGAAAACCAATATCGCCGTGGGCGACGTCGTCCTGCTGAAAATGACCTCCGATGACCAGGCCGTGATCGAATCGATGGTCGAGCGCAAGACGCTGCTGTACCGCTCCGACCAGTACAAATCGAAGCTGCTGGCCGCCAACCTGACGCGCCTGTTCATCGTCGTCGCCACCGAACCGGGCTTTGCCGACGACCTGATATCTCGCTCGCTGGTGGCGGCCGAAGCGGCCGGCATCGACGCCCACCTGATCCTCAACAAGACCGACGTCGTCGGCTCGCTCGACAAGGCGCGCCAGCGGCTCGAGATGTACACCTCGCTGGGTTACCCCCTGCACGAGGTGTCGGCCCGCACCCGTCCCGACGAGGCGGTGGCCACCCTGCTGCCCCTGCTGGCGGGGCAATCGTCGATTTTCATCGGCCAGTCGGGCATGGGCAAGTCCTCGCTGATCAACCTGCTGGTGCCGGACGCCGACATCGCCGTGCGGGAAATTTCCGCCGCCCTCGACACGGGCAAGCACACGACGACGTTTACCCGCCTCTACGATCTGCACATCGACGGCGCGACGGCGCCATCGACGATCATCGATTCGCCCGGCTTCCAGGAATTCGGCCTGTACCATTTAAGCGAAGGCATGCTCGAACGGGCCTTCGTCGAATTCACGCCCTACCTGGGCGGCTGCAAGTTTTACAACTGCCGCCACCTGATCGAGCCCCAGTGCGCCATCCTGGCGGCAGTGGCAGAAGGCAAAATCGCCAAATTCCGCCACCAGTTATATGGTCAACTCTTGCATGAATCGGCACAAACCCTTTATTAAATGTTAATCTTTCACCGTTCAATGAGAACGGCCGACATTTGCAGGGGATAAGCATCATGCAGTTACGAGTTGTGTTTGCCATGGGTTTACTGCTGTCCCAGGCCGTCCCCGCCCTGGCGGACGCCCCCGACCAAGCGACGGTGACGGTGCGAGAAAATGATCTCAGGCAGAATCAAATCCTGCACGCCGGGGCAAAGTTACTGCGGGAGCGGCGCCCCGCCGAGGCGATCGAACAGTTTTTTGACAAGGTCATCGCGTCGTACGAGGCAATCTATCCGGCAGGGACAAAAGCCACCTACTGCGCCCGCAGTGCACCGGAGAGCCTGCTCTACCTGATGCAGGCGGCAGCGGACAAGAAAGCGGCGGTCGTGATCGGGACGCCATGGTGTGACGCCTATTTTCTCAGGGCCTACGGCCTCATCGATCTGGGCCGCATTGCGCCGGCCCGCGCGTCGCTCGACAAAGCCATTGCCATGTCCCCCAAGAATGCCCACTACGTCGTCGAACTGGCCAGTCTGTCCCGTCGCGAAAAACAATGGAACGACGCCCTGGTCAAGTACGAAACTGCCGCGCAGATGGCGCAGGATTTCTCGCCACCGGAAAGCAAGGTCAGTGAATTGGGGGAGGCGCTGCGGGGCAAGGGCTATGTCCTCGTCGAACTTGGACGCCTGGGCGAGGCCGAGGCCGTTTACCAGCAATGCCTGGCGCTCAATGCCGCTGACAAGGCGGCACTGGCTGAACTCGGGTATGTGCAGTCACGGATCAAGCAAGCAAGCATCAAGTGAGCGAGCGCCGTGGGGCGGGGTTGTTCCCGCTCGGCGCGCTGCGCATTGGGCCGGCCAGGCGTGACCATCAGCGTCGCCTCGCGGCAGCATGCTTGAACCTGACTTCCTGCACAGACATGAAATTCTTATTCAAAATACTCAAATATTTGTTGAGCGCGGTTGCCCTGGTTTTGCTCGTCTATGTCGGCGTGAGCGCGTTTCCTGAACCGATGTTTGCCCATCATATTGTCTATAAAAACTTTGACATCTGGTCGGACAAACCGATTCCACTCCAGATCAATCAGGTACTCGACGACGTCAGCCGACGACTCGACAAATCCGATTTGCAGGACAAAAACGCCCGGTACAAAATTTTCTTCTGCAATGCCTCATGGCGGCTATGGCTGTACGGTCAGCACTTCAGCGACCAGGTAGGCGCCGATGCCGACACCCTATTGACACGCAATATTTATGTTCGCGCTTCTGACATTGGCGCGAACCGTCTCATTGCGCCGGGCGGCGGCGCCCTTGCAGACGCCGCTCGGCGGCCACTGTCTTATTTCATTGCCCACGAGGCGGCGCATATTATCGTGGCGCGCCAGTTTGGGCGACTGGTCAGTATTCGGTATCCGCTTTGGTTGATGGAAGGCTACGCCGATTATGTGGGCAAGGGGAATGACTTTGATTTCGACGACAACTATCGTCTGTTCCGAATGAAGAGCCCGACGATGGATTTCCCCCAAAGCGGTTTATATCGGGGCTTTCATCTTCGGCTCGCTGTGCTTCTCGACAAGAGCGGCATGACGGCACGGCAGATTTTCGACCATCCGCCGAGCGAAGAGACGATGAACGAACTGTTCGAAAACTACGCTGCCTCAAGAAAATAGGCGCTCGACAAGGAAGCGACGGCCTCCACCGGATGACCGATGGCGGGCCGTGCCGTCCAACTTCGCCCAGGCCGCAAGTTACACGGATGAACGCGTTCCCGACTGCGGGCGTCCACTGCATTAGCGGTGCTCTGCTGTCGGAAAATTTTACATGGGGCTCTCATGGATCATCATATTTCCATGCAGATCAATAACTTGCATTTCAGGCATGGTAATTGCTCTATGAAATCATCTGTTATTTTTTCACTTTCCCGAGATCATCATGCTAAATAAAGTCCTGGCGGCCACTGCCCTTATCTTCTCCACTACCGTGTTTGCGCCTGTGACCGCGTCGGCTGCCCTGGTCACTGTCACGCAGTCGTCGACCAATTGGGATACGACGGGTGCGAGTGCCTCGCCCCTGAAAAATCTGACGCTCAATTTCAGCGGCCTCGATGTGAACGCCGTGTCGGATCTGACCGTCACTTTCCGCCTGCGGGCCGATCTTGACCAGGCCAGCGAGTATGCGACCGTCAGCATTGACGGCTATTCCTTCGGCAACTGGCTGAACAACAACTTGACGGATGACACCATCACCGACACCAGCAATGATGTCGGCACCCAGCTGGCCGCCACCCACGTCGGCACCGCCACGATCGCCCTGGCCAGCTTCAAGAATCTGATCGTCGATGGCAAGCTGGCGGTCCTGTTCAGCTTCAGCAGCCAAGTCAATAACCTGGACACCACCGAATTCGCGGACACGACGATTTCTTACCAGTCGGGCGTGGTGCCTGAACCCGGTTCGCTGGCATTGTTGGGGCTGGGTCTGGCTGGCTGCCTGCTCGCCCGCCGCCGCGCCTGATACGCCGCGACGCGCGCGTCCAAATGAAGGGCCCGTACCGGCAGGTGCGGGCCTTTTCCTTTGTCAGGCCAGATTGCGCGTGTCAAGCGCGCCGCTGTTGGCTTTCAGCCTTTTTGGTCTAAGATTGCCTGATGGACGAGGCGCCTCGGCGCAGCACTTGTCCATACAACTGGTGGCGGAATCGAGTTTCCACAAAAACATACTATCGCCTATAATTAGCAGCTAGCCGCTCTCAAAGTTGCCCTCGTATGCCTACCGCAAAGCTCGCCACGCCCATCAAGCATTTCCTGCAATTCTCCGATTTCACCCTGGCCGAATTCGAGCACGTCATCGCGCGCGCCATCGTGATCAAGCGAAAATTCAAGAATTACGAGATTTATCATCCCCTGATCGACCGCACCCTGGTGATGGTGTTCGAGAAAAGCTCGACCCGCACCCGCCTGTCCTTCGAGGCCGGCATGCACCAGCTGGGCGGCGCCGCCATCTACCTCAACACCCGCGACAGCCAGTTGGGCCGCGGCGAGCCGGTGGAAGACGCCGGCCAGGTGATGAGCCGGATGTGCGACATCATCATGGTGCGCACCTTCGGCCAGGACATCATCGAGCGCTTTGCCGCCAATTCGCGCGTGCCGGTGATCAATGGCCTGACCAATGAACACCATCCCTGCCAGGTACTGGCCGACATTTTCACGTTTGTCGAACAGCGCGGCTCCATCGCCGGCAAGACGGTGACGTGGATCGGCGACGCCAACAACATGCTGTACTCGTGGCTGCAGGCGGCCGAAGTGTTCGGCTTTCATTTGAACGTGTCGACCCCGCCCGGCTACGACATCGACATGGCGCAGGTGTCGACGTCCCGTTTCACCCAGTTTGCCAATCCCGCCGACGCCTGCGAAGGCGCGCACCTGGTCACCACCGATGTGTGGACCAGCATGGGCTACGAAAAGGAAAACGCCGAGCGCCTCAAGGCCTTTGACGGCTTCATCGTCGACGCCGCCAAGATGGCGCGCGCCACCGCCGACGCCCTGTTCATGCACTGCCTGCCCGCCCACCGGGGCGAGGAAGTGGCCGCCGACGTCATCGACGGTCCCCAGTCGGTGGTGTGGGACGAGGCGGAAAACCGCCTGCACGTGCAAAAGGCGCTGATCGAATACCTGCTGCTGGGCAAAGTTGCCGAAGCATAGTTTTAACCGAATTTGTAATCACTGGAAATCACCATGAGCGATATCAAAAAAGTCGTCCTCGCCTACTCGGGCGGCCTCGACACCTCCGTCATTCTCAAATGGCTGCAAGACCACTACGGCTGCGAAATCGTCACCTTCACCGCCGACCTGGGCCAGGGCGAAGAGCTCGAGCCGGCGCGCGCCAAGGCGATCAAGTTCGGCATCAAGCCGGAAAACATCTATATCGACGATGTGCGCGAAGAATTCGTGCGCGATTTCGTCTTTCCCATGTTCCGCGCCAACACCGTGTACGAAGGCGAATACCTGCTGGGCACCTCGATCGCCCGCCCGCTCATCGCCAAGCGCCTCATTGAAATCGCCAACGAAACGGGCGCCGACGCCATCTCGCACGGCGCCACCGGCAAGGGCAACGACCAGGTGCGCTTCGAACTGGGCGCCTACGCCCTGAAACCGGACGTCAAGATCATCGCCCCGTGGCGCGAATGGGACCTGCTGTCGCGCGAAAAACTGCTGCAATACGCGGAAGACGCCGGCATCGCCGTCGACATGAAGCACAAGAACGGCGGCGCGCCCTACTCGATGGACGCCAACCTGCTGCATATCTCCTTTGAAGGCCGCCACCTGGAAAACCCCAGCGCGGAAGCGGAAGAGTCGATGTGGCGCTGGTCGGTCAGCCCGGAGAACGCGCCCGACGCGGCCGAATACCTGGACCTCGAATACGAGCGGGGCGACATCGTCGCCATCAATGGCGTGCGCATGACGCCGGCCGTGGTACTGACCGAACTGAACCGCCTGGGCGGCAAGCACGGCATCGGCCGCCTCGACCTGGTGGAAAACCGCTACGTCGGCATGAAGTCGCGCGGCTGCTACGAAACCCCGGGCGGCACCATCATGCTCAAGGGTCACCGCGCCATCGAATCGATCACCCTCGACCGCGAAGTGGCGCACTTGAAGGATGACCTGATGCCCCGTTACGCCTCGATGATCTACAACGGCTACTGGTGGTCGCCCGAGCGCGTCGCCATCCAGACCCTGATCGATCATACCCAGGCCACCGTCAACGGCTGGGTGCGCATGAAACTGTACAAGGGCAACGTCATCGTCGTCTCGCGCGATTCGAAAACCGATTCCCTGTTCGACATGAACATCGCCACCTTCGACGAAGACGGCGGCGCCTACAACCAGGCCGATGCGGGCGGCTTCATCAAGCTCAATGCCCTGCGCATGCGCATCGCCGCCAAGGCGCGCGCAAAACGCGGCCAGTAAGCCCCATCGCAGCTAGCAAAAGCCGCCTGCGGGCGGCTTTTTTCATGCTTGTCATGATTGCAGGATTGGTGAAATCACCCCCTCCGCATTCCACAAAATGGTACATTGACTGCGATCAACTTAGCAGCACGGAGAACCCACCCATGTTTACAGACCTCAGTATCAAAACCAGGATCACCGTGGGTCTGGGCGCCATCGCCGCCCTGTTTCTGATCCTGCTGATCCTTGCGTACAGCAACTTCTCGAAGCTGTCGGCGGCCAACACCTGGGACCGCCACACGCTGGAAGTGCTGCTGGAGACTGACCGGATCACCATCGCCGTGCTGCAGGTGCAAACGGCCACGCGTGGCTTCATGCTGACCGGCAATGAAAGCCTGGTCGAGCCAATCAGCAAGGAAGAAAGCGCGGCGCGCGCCCACCTGTCGCGCCTGCGCACGCTCACGCTGGACAACCCCGCCCAGCAGGCGCGCCTGAATCGCCTCGAACCGATGATGAACGACTGGATCGGCAAAGTGATCGAACCGCTGATCCTCAAGCGCCGCGAATTGAACAAGACGGTGGGCGTCAGTCAGCAGCCCGCCAGCGCCGCCGATGTCTTGAACGGCAGCCGCACCGTGGCCGATATCCGCGCCTTGATCGGTGAAATGGGCGACGAGGAAGCGCGCCTGCTCGAGCGCCGCAAGGGCGAATCGGCCAGCCTGCAGGAGTCGATGTTCCTGCTGCTGTCGGTGGGCGGCGCGTTTTGCCTGGCCCTGACGGCCCTGATCGGCTACCTGCTGGTCCATGCCCTGCTCAAGCCCCTCAATGCCCTGACCGACGCGGTCGGCCGCATCGCCGGCGGCGAGCAATCGGCGCGCGTGGCCGTGCTGTCGCAGGATGAACTGGGCAAGGTGGCGACGGAATTTAACCGCATGGCGCAGGCCATCCAGGACAGCCAGGCCAAGGAACTCGAGGCGACCAATGTGCTGCGCGCCAAGGTCGATGCGCTGCTCGACGTGGTGTCGAAGGCGGCTTCGGGCGACCTGACCGGCAGCGTGACGGTGGAAGGCAGCGATGCCATCGGTTTACTGGGCAATGGCTTGAAGCGCATGTTCGACAACCTGCGCGGCCTGCTCAACAATGTGCAGAAGGCGGGCATCCAGGTGACCACCTCGGCCACCGAAATCGCCGCCTCGGCCAAGCAGCAGGAAGCGACCGGCATCGAGCAGGCCCAGACCAGCGTCGAGATCCTGTCAACGACGCGGGAAATCTCCGCCAACACCACCCAGCTGCTGCGCACCATGGAAGAAGCCACCGCCGTGGCCGATTACACCACCAGCGCCACCGCCGACGCGCAGACCAACCTGCGCCGCATGGACCAGACCATGCAGCAGATGGTCGCGGCGACTGATTCGATCAACGCCAAGCTGGCGGCGCTGTCGGAAAAGGCCAGCAACATCAATGGCGTGCTCATTACCATCACCAAGGTGGCCGACCAGACCAACATCCTCTCGCTCAACGCCGCCATCGAGGCGGAAAAAGCGGGCGACGCCGGCCGCGGCTTCTCCGTCGTCGCCACCGAAATTCGCCGGCTGGCCGACCAGACCTCGGTGTCGACCTGGGACATCGACCAGATGCTCAAGGAGATGCAGTCGGCGGTGTCGGCCTCGGTGATGGGGATGGACAAATTTTCCGAAGAAATCCGCCGCAGCGTGGGCGAAGTGCGCCAGGTGGCGGAGCAGCTCTCGTCGGTGATGGACCAGGTGCAGAAGCTGGCCCCGCAATTCGACCTGGTGCTGCAGGGGATGCAGTCGCAGGCGGTGGGCGCCTCGCAAATTTCCGACACCATGCTGCAGCTGAACGACGCCACCCAGCAAACCGTCGAATCGCTCAAGGCCACCAGCGAAGCGGTGCACCAGTTGCAGTACGCCGCCGGCGACCTGCAATCGTCGGTGGCCACCTTCTCGGTCAATAGTTAAGATCATGAAAGTGCTGGCGTTTACGATCGGGGCCGATCGCTACGGCTTGCCGCTGCGATCGGTGGCACGGGTGCTGCCGGCGATGGCCCTGAAGCTCATTCCAGGCGCGCCCGACTTCGTCGCCGGCCTGATGGACCTGCACGGCGTGCCGGTGCCGGTGCTCGACATCGCCCGCCTGGCCGGGATGCCGGCCGAGCAGGTCTGGCTCGATTCGCGCATCGTGCTGATCGACTACCCCACCGGCGGCGACCAGCCGCGCCAGCTCGGGCTGCTGGTCGAACACGTCACCGGCATCGACACCATCGACGCGGCGCTGCTGCTCGACGCCGGCATCGACGGCGCGCCGTTTCTGGGCCAGGTGGCGGCCTCGCTGCAGCTGATCGACGTGGACGCCCTGCTCGCGCCGGCGGTGCGCGCGCTGCTGTTTGCGCGCACCCCGGCGGCGCAGGCGGCGCAGGCGGCGCAGGCGACGCCGTGAACGCCGCCGCCATCGCGCACCCCGGCACCGCGCCATCGAACGGCGCGCGTGCGCGCGCGCTGCTGCAGCAGGCCTGCGGCCTGCAGGTGAGCGAAGCGGCGGCCGAACGGGCGGTGCGCGAACGGCTGGCCGCGCGCGGCGTGCCCGACGTCTTCGACGGCGCCGGCGTTGGCGATTATCTCGACCACCTGACGGGGCCCGAACTGGCCGCCCTGATCGAACTGGTGGTGGTGCCCGAATCGTGGATGTACCGCGATCCCGACGCCTTCGTCGCCGCCGCCACCTTCGTCAAGGCGCGCCTGGCGCAGCGCCCGCAGCGCCAGGTGCGCATCCTGTCGCTACCCTGCGCCGGTGGCGAGGAACCGTACACCATGGCGATGGCGCTGAGCGAGGCCGGGATTGCGGCCGATGCCTGCCGCATCGATGCGATGGACTTGTCGAGCGTGGCGCTGGCGCGGGCGCGCGTCGGCTGGTACACCAGGAACGCCTTCCGCGGCCACGCGCTGGGCTTTCGCGAACGCCACTTCAGCGTCGCCGGCAATGGCTACCAGATCGACGCCGCCTTGCGCGATCAGGTCACGTTCGTGCAGGCGAACATCCTGACCATCGACGCCGCCGCCAGCGCCGGCCGCTACGATGTGATTTTTTGCCGCAACCTGCTGATCTACTTCGACGCCACCACCGCCAGCGCGGCGGCGGCCGTGCTGCGCACCCTGCTGGCCGACGACGGCATGCTGCTGGGCGGTTACGCCGAGGTGCCGGCGTTCTGCGCCAACGGTTTCATGCCGCTGCGCCTGCCGGGCGCGTTCGCCCTGCAAAAATCGGCGCCCGCGCCTGCGCCTTTGACGGCATCGGCCGAGGCGCCGGCCGGGCGCGCGCGCGCCGGCGTGCCGCCGCGCCGTGCGCCGCCGCCCGCGCGCGCGCCAGTGACCGCGCCGGCCACGCTGGCGCCGGTGGCAGCGCTGCTGGCCCAGGCCCGGCGCCAGGCCGACGCGGGCGACTACCGGGGCGCCACCACCAGTTGCCAGGCGCTGCTCGACAGCGCAGCGCCGGGCCTGGCCGACCAGCATGCCGCCGATGCCTATTATCTGCTGGGGCTGGTCGCGGACATCGAGCGGAACAGCAGCGCCGCCGATGATTACTGGCGCCGCTGCGTGTACCTGCAACCCGATCACTACGAAGCGCTGTGCCGCCTGGCGCTGTTGTCCGAACTTGGCGGGCACGCCGCCCGCGCCGCCGTGCTGCGCCAGCGCGCCGCCCGCGTGTTCCAGCGCCAGCAGGCGCACAAAGGCACGCCGTGACGAGCGCGCATCCCGCCATCGTCGACTGCTGGAACCGCATCGGCGTCAACGGCGACCACAGTTGCGCCGCACTGGCGCCGCTGGTCCACTGCCGCAATTGCCCCGTGTATGCGGACGCCGCCCAGCGCAACCTGCAGCGCCCCGTCGATGCCGCCTACCGCGCCGGCTGGGCCGCGCATTTTCGCCAGCCGGCCGCGCACGGCGGCGCCTTCGAGCAGGCCGCGCTGGTGTTCCGGCTGGGCCGCGAGTGGCTGGCGCTGCCGGCCGCCAGCATCGACGCCGTCGCCCCCGTTGTCAGCGGCCACAGGCTGCCGCACCGCGCCCGCGCCGGCCTGCTCGGCATCGTCAATGTGGGCGGCACGCTCACGCCGTGGATGGCGCTCGACGCCGTGCTGGGAATCGATGGCGACGCTGGCGGCGTCGATCCGGCCAGCGCCGGCCGCCACGTGTTCGCGCGCCTGCTGGTGCTGCGCCACGACGGCCAGCGCCTGGCCATGCGGGTGGCCGAGCTGCACGGGATCGCCCGTTACCGCCAGGACGAGCTGGCGCCCCCCCCGGCCACCGTCAACAAGGGACTCGAACGGCTGCTGCTGGGGGTACTGCCGGTCGAGAACATGCGGGTCGGGCTGCTCGACGTCGACCTGCTGGGCCACCAGCTGAACAGGTTGTTGCGATGAGCCAGGACGACCTGAGCCAATGCTCCATGCTCGACCTGTTCCGCATGGAAGCGAACGCGCAGGCGCGCACGCTCACCGACGGCCTGCTCACGATCGAGGCGGGCGGCGGCAGCGGCGCCACCGTCGAGGCGCTGATACGGGCGGCCCATTCGATCAAGGGCGCCGCCGCCATCGTCGGCCTCGACGTCGTGGTGCAGCTGGCGCACGGCATGGAAGACGCCTTCGTCGATGCCCAGAACGGCGTGCTGCAACTGACCTCGGCCCGGGTTGACGTGCTGCTGGGCGGGGTCGACCTGATCGTCCAGCTGGCCACCTTGGACGCGCCGGCCATGCCGGCCTGGCTGGCGGAAAACACCAGCCGCATCAGCGCCGTCATGGTTGCGCTGGCCGGCATCGGCGCGCTGCCGGAGGCGCCCGCCGCGGCGCCGGTCCAGGCGCTGGCGCCGGCGCCGGCGCGGCCCGACGCCGATCCCGCCGCCCGCGCCGCCGGGCACAATTTCGACGCGCTGTTGGCGCTGGCCAGCCAGACGCGCATCAACGCCCACCAGCTCACGCCCTCGCTGGCCGCGCTGCAGCGCTTCAAGCGCGGGCAGTGGAGCCTGTTCAAGACGCTCGAACAGCTGCACGAGGCGGTGCTGCGGGGCGGCGACCCCACCCTGATCGAACAATCCGCGCTGGCCCTGCAAAAAGCCGATCCGCTCAAGCAGGCGCTGCACGAGCACATGAGCGATCTCGATGACCACGAGCGGCGCGCGCTGAGCGTGTCGAACCAGCTGCTCGACGAAGTGCTGGCGCTGCGCATGCGGCCGCTGCGCGACGGCGTGCACATGTTCGCCCGCATGGTGCGCGACCTGGCGCGCAGCCTGGGCAAGCAGGCCAGCCTCGTCATCGAGGGTGAAGACACCCTGGTCGACCGCGACATCCTGGCGCGCATCGAAAGCCCGCTCAATCACATGCTGCGCAATGCCGTCGATCATGGCATTGAAACGCCGGCCCAGCGCCTGATCGCCGGCAAGCCGGCCGCCGGCGCGATCCGTCTCGAAGCGCATCATCGCAACGGCATGCTGTCGATCGTTATCAGCGACGACGGCGCCGGCGTCGATCTCGAACGCATCCGCGCCACCATCGTGCAGCGCAAACTGGCCAGCACGGCGATGGCGGCGGCCATGTCGGCGGCCGAACTGCTCGAGTTCCTGTTCCTGCCCGCCTTCAGCCTCAAGCAAACCACCAGCGCCATCTCCGGCCGCGGCGTCGGACTCGACATCGTGCAGCAGGCGATCCGCGCGCAAAACGGCAGCGTGCGGCTCGAGACGGAGGCAGGGCGCGGCATGCGCACCTCGATCACCCTGCCGCTGAGCCAGTCGATCGTGCGCTCGCTGGTGCTCGACATCCAGGGCGAGGCCTACGCCATCCCCATCGTCAAGGTCGAGCGCGTCCTCAAGCTGGCGCCGGCGGCGCTGCACACGCTGGAAAACAAGCAGTTTTTCGAGCTCGATGGCGAGCACCTGGGCCTGGTGTCGGCCGCCCAGTTGCTCGAACTGGGCCAGTTGGCACCGACCGCCGGTGAGCTGGCGGTGGTAGTGATCGGCAGCGCCGCGCGCCGCTATGCGCTGGTGTTCGATGCCATTCGCGGCGAGCAAAGCCTGGCGGTGCAGCCGATCGATCCACTGTTCGGCAAGCTGCGCGACATCGCCTCGGCCGCCCTGCTCGATGACGGCGCCCCGGTACTCATTCTCGACACCGCCGACCTGCTCGTATCGATCGACAAGCTGCTCGGCGAGGGCGAGCTGCACCAGCTGTCCGGGGCTGGCGAGCTGGCGCAGCTTGCCACCAGGCGGGTGCTGGTGGTGGACGACTCGCTGACGGTGCGCGAGATGGAGCGCAAGCTGCTGCTCTCGCGCGGCTACCAGGTCGACCTGGCTATCGACGGCATCGACGGCTGGAACGTGGTCAGGAGCGGCCACTACGACCTGGTCATCACCGACGTCGACATGCCGCGCATGGACGGTATCGAACTGGTCACCCTGATTCGCCAGGACATCCACCTGCACAAGCTGCCGGTGATGATCGTGTCGTACAAGGACCGGCCGGAAGACCGCGCGCGCGGCCTGACCGCCGGCGCCGACTACTATCTGACCAAGGGCAGCTTCCATGACGAGACCCTGCTCGACGCGGTGCTCGACCTGATCGGCGCGAGCGGCGCATGAAAATCGGCATCGTCAACGACAGCGCGATGGCGGCCGAAGCGCTGCGCCGGGTGGTCGCCGCCAGCCGCGACCACGATGTGCTGTGGATGGCGCGCGGCGGCGCCGACGCCGTGCGCCTGTGCCAGGAAGCGCGGCCCGACCTGGTGCTGATGGACCTGGTGATGCCGGAAATGGATGGCGTCGAAGCGACCCGGCTGATCATGCAACACGCGCCGTGCGCCATCCTGATCGTCACCGCCCAGCCGCGCGACAACGTCGGGCAGGTGTTTCGCGCGATGGGCGCCGGCGCCATAGACGTCACCGCCACCCCGGCCCTGCTGGGCGCCGGCGGCGCCGGCGACAGCGAGCTGCTGGCGAAAATCAAGACCATCGGCAAGCTGCTGCGGGTCAGCGCCGGCGAGCCGGCCGCCGCCAGCGCCGCCGAGCCGGCCGCGCGCGGCGCCGTCAGGCACCTGCTGGCGATCGGCGCCTCCACCGGCGGCCCCGGCGCGGTGGCCAGGGTGCTGGCCGGGTGGACGCCAGCGCCCGCCACCGCCATCGTGGTGGTGCAGCACATCGACGCCAATTTCGCCGGGCCGTTCGCCCGCTGGCTGGGCGAACAGATCAGCATGCCGGTGCGCCCGGCCGAAGCGGGCGATGCGCTCGAAGCGGGGGTGGTGCTGGTGGCGCGCACGAATGACCACCTGGTGATGGACGCCAGGCTGCGTTTGCACTACGATGCGAGCCCCAGCGACTACGCCTACCGCCCGTCCGTCGATGTTTTTTTCCACTGCGTGGCGCGCCATTTCAGCGGCGACGCCACCGGCGTGCTGCTCACCGGGATGGGACGCGACGGCGCCGCCGGCTTGCTGGCCATGCGCCAGGCCGGCAAGCACACCATCGCCCAGGACCAGGCCAGCAGCGCCGTGTACGGCATGCCGCGCGCGGCAGCCGAACTGGGCGCCGCCGAACGCATCCTGCCGCTTGACCAGATCGGCGTGGCCCTGCGCAATCGCGTGGGCGTGCGCGCGCTTTGAAACGCATACTTTGCATGCTCCCCATTACGACCGACTTTATCCCGCTGCTCACCATGAAAAACGTTCCGCCATGACCACCGCCGCCTTCCAACTTTCTGCCGATGAGCAAAGCGTCACGCAGTTCAAGGTGCGCGTGCTGCTGGTCGACGACCAGTTGATCATCGTCGAAGCGATCCGCCGCATGCTCGCCGATCAGGCCGACATCGAGTTTCATTACGTGACCGACCCGGCGGCGGCGATCCGCACCGCGCACCAGTTGCAGCCGACCGTGATCCTGCAGGACCTGGTGATGCCGGAGGTGGACGGGTTCACCCTGATCCGCGATTACCGTGACGACAAGGTACTGGCGCAGGTGCCGGTGATCGTGTTGTCGGCCAAGGACGACGCCAAGCTCAAGGCGCACAGCTTCGCCGTCGGCGCCAACGATTACGTCGTCAAGCTGCCCGACCGCCTGGAACTGCTGGCGCGCATCCGCTACCACTCGGCCGCTCACATCTCGCGCCTGCAGCGCGACGAGGCCTTCGCGTTCCTGCGCGCCAGCCAGAAAAACCTGGCCGACGCCAACATCGAGCTGCAAAAGCTGGCGGCCCTGGACAGCCTGACCGGCATCGCCAACCGCCGCCGCTTCGACGAAGTGATGCGCTCGGAGTGGCAGCGCGGCCAGCGCGACCAGAAGCCGCTGGCCCTGTTGATGTGCGATGTCTATGCCTTCAAGGCTTACAACGACACCTTCGGCCACCTGGCCGGCGACTTGTGCCTGAAAAAATTCGCCGCCATCCTGACCGCCCAGTTGAAGCGCCCGGCCGACCTGGTAGCCCGCTACGGCGGCGAGGAATTCACCATCATCCTGCCCGATACCGACCTGGCCGGCGCCGAACGGGTGGCCGAAGCCTGCCGCGCCCAGCTCGAAGGGCTGGCCATCGACAACCCGGGCGCCGCCGCCGGCATCGTCACCATGTCGATCGGCGTGGCCAGCCGCATCCCGTCGAAGGACAGTTCGCCGACCGCGTTGACGGGAGCGGCCGACCGGGCCGTGTACGCGGCCAAGCACCAGGGGCGCAACCGCGTGGTGTGCGCGCCCGCGGATTAGGCGCCGCGTTTAATTGGGCGCCGCGTTGAATCAGGCGCCCCGTTTAGACGAACACCGGCTCGGTTTCGAGCGCCACCCCGTAGCGCGCGGCCACATCGGCCGTGATCGCCCGCGCCAGCGCCAGCACCTCGGCGCCGGTGGCGCCGCCCCGGTTGACAAGCACCAGCGCCTGCTTCGCATACACGCCCGCCGCGCCCATGCTGCGGCCCTTCCAGCCGCCCTGGTCGATCAGCCAGCCGGCCGCCAGCTTTTCGCTGCCATCCGGCTGGGCATGGTGCACCAGGCCCGGGTGGGCGGCCAGGATCGCCGCGCAACGCGCGCCCGACACCACGGGATTTTTAAAGAAGCTGCCGGCATTGCCGATCACGGCCGGATCGGGCAGCTTGCGGCGGCGGATGGCGATCACCAGGTCGGCCACCTGGCGCGCGCTGGGCGCGTCCAGGCCCGCCTCGCGCACGGCACTGGCGAGCTCGGCGTAGCCCAGCGTGGGCGTCCACGCGAGCGGCAGCGCGAACGTCACATCGAGCACGATCAGGGCGGCGCCGTCGGCCTGCTTGAAGACGCTGTCGCGGTAGCCGAAGCGGCAATCTGCGGCCGTCATGGTGCGCACCTGTCCGCTGGCGCAGTCGAACACGCTGGCGCTGTGGAACACGTCCTTGAGCTCGACGCCGTAGGCGCCGATGTTCTGGATCGGCGCCGCCCCCACCGTGCCGGGGATCAGGGCCAGGTTTTCCAGCCCGCCCAGATCCTGCGCCAGGGTCGCTTCGACCAGGCCGTGCCAGGACTGGCCGGCGCCGGCGCGCACCAGGCGCACGCCGGCGTCCCCGGCGTCGAGCAATTGCGTGCCGTCGATCGCCATGTGCAGCACCAGGCCGTGAAAGTCGCCCGTCAGGACGATGTTGCTGCCGCCCCCCAGCAACAGGCGCGGCAGGCGCGCCAGCACCGGGTCGGCCAGCGCCGCCCGCAGCACGTCGACGCTGGTGACGCGCACATAGTGGCTGGCGGTGGCGTCGATGCCGAAGGTATTGCAGGCGCGCAGGGAAAAGTCGGTCAGGATGGTGAGGTCGGGATGCATGGCGGCGAGAGAGTTTTGCGGCGATTATAAAGGCAAACAAGGGCGTTTCAGGCGAAAACGACCATCACGGATTAGGGCGCAGGCCCGATGTCCGTTAAAATATCGGCATTGAGCATCACTACCTACAAGGAACACCATGCCATCATTTGACGTCGTCTGCGAAGCAGACATGGTCGAAGTCAAGAACGCGGTCGAGCAATCGAACAAGGAAATCACCACCCGCTTCGACTTCAAGGGAAGCTCGGCCAAGGTCGAGCAAAAAGAACACGAACTGACTGCCTACGCCGACGCCGAGTTTCAGCTCGACCAGGTGCGCGACGTGCTCGTCAACAAACTGGGCAAGCGCAAGGTCGACGTGCGCTTCCTCGAAGACGGCAAGATCGAGAAAATCGGCGGCGACAAGGTCAAGCAGGTCATCAAGGTCAAGAACGGCATCGAGACGGACGACGCAAAAAAAATCGTCCGCGTCATCAAGGACAGCAAGATGAAGGTGCAGGCAAGCATCCAGGGCGACGCCGTGCGCGTCACCGGCGCCAAGCGCGACGACCTGCAGGCGGCCATGGCCATGCTCAAGAAGGATGTGCCGGATCTGCCCCTCGAATTCAATAACTTCCGCGATTAAAATGCGCGGTGCACGCCCTGGCCGCCGTCCGATTGAATCCGGCGGCGGCTTTTTCACGTAGATGCAGGGAGCGAATCGGTATAAGGCTTCAGGTAGAATTGAGCGTGCGCAAAGCGGCGGTATGTGACTGCGGTTAGTAAAACTGGTGTTTTAAGGATAGCAATGAAACGTGTTGATGATTTCCGCCTGCGACTGGGCAACAAGGAATATGTTCCCATCATGATCGGCGGGATGGGCGTGGACATTTCGACCTCGGAACTGGCGCTGGAAGCGGCCCGCCTGGGCGGGATCGGCCATATTTCCGATGCGATGGTGCAGGACGTGTCGGATCGCAAATTCGACACCAGCTTCGTCAAGGAAAAGACCAAGACCTACAAGTTCAACATCAACAATATGGACAAGGCGGTGGTGCAGTTCGACCTGGCCCGCCTGGCCGAGGCCACCATGTTGCACGTGGGCGCGACCATGGAAGCGAAGCGGGGCGATGGCCTGGTCTTCGTCAACTGCATGGAAAAGCTGACGATGAATTCGCCCAAGGAAACCTTGCGCACGCGCCTGACGGCCGCGCTCGACGCCGGCATCGACGGCATCACCATGTCGGCCGGCCTGCACCTGGGCTCGTTTGCGCTGATCGCCGACCACCCGCGCTTCCGCGACGCCCAGCTGGGCATCATCGTCTCGTCCGTGCGCGCCTTGCAACTGTTCCTGCGCAAGGTGTCGAAGCTGGACCGGGCGCCCGACTACATCATCGTCGAAGGTCCGCTGGCGGGCGGCCACCTGGGCTTCGGCCTGGACTGGGCCAATTACGACCTGCACACCATCATGGACGAGATCCATGCCTTCCTGAAAGCCGAAGGGCTGACGATTCCCCTGATCGCCGCCGGCGGCGTGTTCACCGGCACCGATGCGGTGGAATTCCTGGAAAAAGGCGCCGGTGGCGTGCAGGTGGCCACCCGTTTCACCATGACGCACGAGTGCGGCCTGCCCGACAGCGTCAAGCAGGAATACGTGCGCGCCACCGACGACGACATCATCGTCAACGGCATTTCGCCCACCGGCTACCCGATGCGCATGCTCAAGAGCACGCCAGCGATCGGCTCGGGCATCCGTCCCGGCTGCGAATCGTACGGCTACCTGCTCGACGCCACGGGCAACTGTTCGTACATCAATTCGTACAACCGCGAAGTGCTGGCCAATCCCGACACCAAGCACATCGTGGTGATGGACAAGACCTGCCTGTGCACGCACATGCGCAATTTTAATTGCTGGACTTGCGGCCAGACCACCTCGCGCCTGAAGGACACGACCCACAAACTGGCCGACGGCAGCTACCAGATCCTCAGCGCCGAGCACGTGTTCAAGGATTACCAGTTCAGCGTCGACCACCAGATCGCTTTGCCTGAAAAACAAGAGATCGTCGCCGCCTGAGCGGGCGCGTGATGCACGACAGCCACGGTTCGCCGTGGCTGTTTGTTTTACAGCGCGCGATTTTGCGCCCTGGTGCGCCGATCCGGCAGCCTGTCGCACGGCGGCCACAGGCGGCACGCGGCGGCGCTACAGTTGCACCATACCAATAGCCCCGGCGACCATGCGGCAGACGGCGAGCGCGCCGCGTACACTGGTGCGTTGCCCCAGCCTGCCGCCTTTTTGACGAACGGACCACCATGCAATCTCGGCGCCCCTTGCCCCCTCCCCTGGCCAGCCTCTTCGGAGCGCTGCACCGCCTGTTCGACGCCACCGCGACCTGGATCAGCCAATTGTCATGGTGGAAGTTCTTCCTGTTCGCCGCGCTCGCTCTGATCGCCGGCAAAATCTTGCAGGACGAACTGTTTTCCAGCAGCGGCGAAGAAATCGTCGTGCGCTCCGACAAGAAATCGAGGAAAGAGCCGGAAGCGAATATCGTCATCGACGACAGCGGCATCCGCTTCAATCCTCGCAGCAAGGCCAAGCGGGGCGCGGCGGTCGTGCCGGAAGCGCCCGAGGCCCCTGCCGCAGCGGAAGCGCCCGAGGCGCCCGAGGCGCCTGCAGCGCCAGAAACTCCAGAAACACCAGAAACACCAGAAACGCCGGCAGTGCCGGCAACGCCGCAGTCGGCCAGGCAGGTGGCGCGGGCGGCCCGCGCCGCTGCCAAGGCCGCCACCGAAGCGGCCACGGCCGCCAAGTCGCTCGCCAGCGACGAAGTACATATTGCCCTGCCGCCCCAGATCGGCGAGGAATTGTCGAAGGCCATCGAGGAGGCCGTTGACGATGCCGCCGAGGCCAAGGTGTCGCGCTACCACAAGCAAGCCTCGACCTGGTTCAAGAGCTTCGTCACCCTGCTGGTGCTGGCCCTGTTTGCCATGAAGGCGCTGGTGGGCGACAAGAAGCGCGCCGAAGCGCTGACGCAGACGGCCAATGCGGCGGCCGAGCGCGAGTCGATGCAGCGCCAATTGTCGGAAGCGAAGATGCAGATGATGCAGGCGCAGGTGGAGCCGCATTTCCTGTTCAACACCCTTGCCTCCGTCGAATACCTGATCCAGACCGACCCGCCGCGCGCCTCGGCCATGCAGCGCAGCCTGATCCAGTACCTGCGCGCGGTGCTGCCGCAGATGCGCGACAACGCCGTGGTGACCAACCTGGGGCGCGAAGTCGACATGGTCACGTCCTACCTGAACCTGCTGAAAATGCGCATGGAAGAACGACTGACGGTGGACCTGCAGATTCCCGACGCACTGCGCAGCGCCGAATTTCCGCCCATGATGCTGCAATCGATGGTCGAGAACGCCATCAAGCACGGCCTCGAATGCAAGAGCGAAGGGGGACGCCTGTCCGTGGTGGCGGAAGTCAAGGGGGACAAGTTGCGCGTGATCGTCACCGATGACGGCGTCGGCTTCGGCGTGGTGCCCAGCGATGGCACGGGGCTGGGCCTGCCCACCATCCGCGAGCGCCTGAAACTGCTGCACGGCGCACAGGGCCAGTTGCACATCGCCGCCAACAGCCCCAGCGGCGTGATCGCCACCGTCGAAGTGCCCTACCACGTATCGCGCCAGGGCATTGCTTAAACCGCCGTTGTGTTGAATAATCGGCATAGCTTCTGATCCGATAACGACTTCGACAAGACCACCATGCCTACTGCAATTATTGCTGATGATGAACGATTAATGCGCGACCAGTTGCGCATGCGACTGGGAGAGGTCTGGCCCGAGCTCGACATCATCGGCGAAGCCAAGAACGGCGAAGAGGCCGTCGAGCTGGTGCGCCAGCTCAAACCGGACCTGACCTTTCTCGACATCCGCATGCCCGGCACCAACGGCATGGAAGCGGCGCGCCAGATCGGCAACCAGAGCAGCATCGTGTTCGTCACCGCCTACGACCAGTACGCCGTCGAGGCGTTCGAGCGGGGCGCCGTCGATTACGTCCTCAAGCCGCCCGAGCAGGAGCGCCTGCAGGTCACCGTCGAGCGCCTGAAAGAGCGGCTGGGTCAGCCGAAGGCGCTGGTCAACGACAGCGTCACCCAGATGCTGTCGCAGCTGGCGGAAAAAATGGCGGCGCCGAAACCGGCCTACCTGCAATGGATACAGGCGAGCATCGGCCAGGATCTGCGCATGATTCCCGTCGAAGACATCCTGTTTTTCCGCTCCGACGAAAAATACACCTGCGTGCAGACCGACAAGTTCGAAGCGCTCATCCGCAAGCCCGTGCGCGACCTGGCCGAAGAACTCGACCCCGCCCTGTTCTGGCAGATCCACCGCGCCACCCTGGTCAACGTCAACGCCATCGAAGGGGTCACGCGCGATTTGCGGGGTCGCCACCTGGTGATGATCAAGGGGAAATCGGACAAGCTCGAGGTCAGCCGCAGCTTTTTGCACCTGTTCAAGCAAATGTAAGCGGGACAGACAGTTCAATATCAAGTTCCCGGCACGCCCTGCGCCGGCACTGCGAATTGTCAAACGCCCAATCTGCGGCGCGCCAAGAATGGGGGTTTCTGTCCTCCATGGCGGCCGCACCATGTTACGCCTTCCCCCTCCTGCTTTGCTGCTCGGCGTCGGTCTCGGTGCCGCTGCCGGCTACGCCTTCGGGCGCCGCGCCCGTCGCATGGGGGCACCCGATTACGGCAACGACATCATTGCCCACGCGGCCGAAGCGATCATCTCCACCGACGACGCCAACACCATCCTGGTGGCCAATCCGGCGGCGGCGGCCATGTTCGCCAGCACCGTCGCGACCATGCGGGGCGCCCCGCTGGCGCGCTACCTGACCCCCCTGCCCGTCAACGCCGACGGGCCGCCGCCGTATTTCGGCGACACGGGCCGGGTCGGCCGGCGCGCCACCGATTACGCCATGTCCGGCATCCGCGCCGACGGCACCGTCTTTCCCATCGAAGGCTCGGCCTCCACCGTGATGGAAGACGGCGCGGCCATTCACACCATCATCTTGCGCGACGTCACCGACCGCCAGGAAGTCCACGAAAAGCTGACGCGCTCGCACACCCAGTTGCGCCAGCTCTCAAGCGCGCTGCAAACCATCCGCGAACAGGAGCGCGCCCACATCGCGCGCGAATTGCACGACGACCTGGGCCAATTGCTGGCCACCTTGCGCATGGACCTGGTGTTGCTGCGCAACGTCAACGGCGGCAAGGCGCCCGACCGCGTGCGCCTGATCGACGGCATGGAGCAAAACCTGCTCACCGCCATCACCTCGCTGCGCCGGATCGCCACCAACCTGCGCCCCCGCTCGCTCGACGAGGGTGGCCTGTTCTTCGCCCTGCAGGGCTTGCGCGACGAGTTCGTCGAGCGCTACGGCATCGCCTGCGCCCTGTACGCCGACGAAGCCGAACTGCGCCTGGGCGACTCGGCCAGCACGGCGATCTTTCGCATCGTCCAGGAAGCACTGACCAACATCGCCCGCCACGCCCACGCCGCCAACGTCACCATTACCTTGTACCGCATCGACGGCGAAGTGCTGCTGACGGTGCGCGACGACGGCAGCGGCATCCAGCCGGGCGACCTCGACAAGGCTGCCTCGCTGGGCCTGGTGGGCATGCGCGAACGGGTACTCGACATGCACGGCGACATCAGCATCAACAGCGACGAGCCCCATGGAACCCGCATCGATATCGTCGTGCCCCTGCTGGTGCGCACCGATTGAACTGTATGTTTGTTGCAACAGAAATTCTTTCGTGTCATCAACCGGACATACTGTCTGGCTACTATCTCGGTCGATCAGGGGGGTTCATGGTGAACCCACCGGCACGTCAACCTGGAGATCCACATGCAATTCAAACGCCTGGCAATCGCTGTCCTCGCGGCTGCCCCGCTGCTCGCCGCCGCCCAATCGAACGTCACCATCTACGGCGTGTTAGATGCCGCCCTGTCGAAGGAAGACACGGGCGCGCCGAACGGCAAGAAGACGCTGCAACTCAATTCGGGCAGCCAGTCAAGCAGCCGTTTCGGTTTCCGCGGTTCGGAAGATCTCGGTGGTGGTTTGAAAGCGATCTATAACCTCGAAGCCGGCTACGCGCTCGACACCGGCGTGGGCGACAGCGCCCTGTTCGGCCGTCGCTCCGTGGTGGGCCTGGAAAGCGCCTACGGCACCGTCACCCTGGGTCGTGAGTACTCGCCCATCGCCGCCGTCGCCGCTGCCAGCGATCCGTTCGGCCAGGGCTTCTACGGTTCGAATCTGTCGGCCTTCGGCTCGACCGGTCGCCTGACCCGTCGCCTGTCGAACTCGGTCAACTACAAGAGCCCTGCCTACAGCGGTTTCTCCGTGCTGGCCGCCTACAGCGCCGGTGAGCAAGTCTCGCCGACCGTGCCCGTCACCGCCGACAGCCTGAACCTGCGCGGCATCGCCGGACAGTACGCCAATGGCGGCCTGTACCTGGGTCTGGGTTACCATGAATACAGTCGCCTGGCCATCGGCAACGACAAGGAAATGGCCTTCGGCGCCGCCTACAAATTCGGCGACTTCGAAGTCAAGGGTGGCTACCTGGTGGCCGACCCGACGGGCGCGAACAACAAGTTCCAGCAGTACAACCTGGGCGGCAGCTACACCATGGCGGCCAACAAGTTCTTCGTGACCTACCAGCAGAACAAGGTCGAAGCGGGCGGCGCCAAGGGCAACGCAGTGGCAGTGGCGTACACCTACAACCTGTCGAAGCGCACCAATCTGTACGCCTCGTACGCCAAGATGGACAACAACAACACCGCCTTGTTCGCCCTGAACTCGTCGAGCACGAACGTCACGCCTCCAGGCACGGCGCCAGGCAGCGACCCGTCGGCGTTCACCGTGGGCCTGCGTCACGCGTTCTAAGAAAATGGGCAGCGCTCGCTGCCCATGATTACTTCAGGCGGCAGCTAAGCAGCCAGAAGTATTCCAGGCGCGTGATGCGGATCTCACGCGTCGCGTTCGCCAGCCGCTTCCGCAAGGAACTGTCCGACGGATAGGTCTTGGGAATCTCATAGCGCCCGCCATCGGGCGCTGTTTCAATTTTAAACGTATTGCCTTCCAAATCGGTGCGCGCCACCGTCGGGCTGATGCCCTCCACATACACGTCGTCGAGCAGCACCAGCAGGGTGTCCTTGCCGAACCGGGCACGCAGTTGCGCCAAAAATTTCTCTTGTTGATTACGCTTGACGTGCGACCACCAGAAGCCGATGAATACGGCGGTAAATTCGCCCAGGTCGTCGGGCAGGTCGAAGGCATCGCCCTGGCGCCAGCTGACCTTGTCGGCAGGCAAACCACGCGCCTGCGCCAGCGCCAGCATTTCGCTGTTGATGTCGAGCGCGACCACCGAGGCGGCCGAGGTGGCCAGCACCTCGGTCCAGAAGCCCGTGCCGCAGGCCAGTTCGAGGACGATGTGGCCGTCGAGCACCTCGGCGACCTTGTCGATCATCGCGTCGAGGTCGTCCTCGCGTTCAGGCATGGCATAGATGGCGTCGTGCTCGGTGGCACTCTTGGCGTAATACAGGGCGGATTGTTCAGTGATCATATTAAAGAGAGCTTACAGCTCGTAGGTTTCCTTGGCGCCGTTCATGGCCGACTCGACCATCTTGCGGTTCAGTGTGGGCGCCAGCAATTCGATGAAAGTATAAATGTAGCTGCGCAAATAAGCGCCCTGCTTGACCGCCACGCGCGACACATTGGTGCCGAACAGGTGGCCAACAGGAATGGCGCGCAGGTTTTTGTCCCGTTCGGGATCGAAGGCCATGCCGGCGATGATGCCCAGTCCCATGCCCAGTTCCACATAGGTCTTGATGACATCGGCGTCGATCGCTTCGAGCAGCACGTCCGGTTTCAAACCGCGCAGGCTGAAGGCGTGGTCGATCTTGTTGCGTCCGGCGAAGGCCGAATCATAGGTGATCAGGGGGTAACTGGCAATTTCTTCCAGCGACACCGTCTTCGAGCCCAGCAGGGGATGGTCGGGCGGCACCACCACCACGTGCTCCCACTGGTAGCACGGCAGGGTGATCAGGCCGTCGATGTTGGCGATCGACTCGGTGGCGATGGCCAGGTCGGCCTGGTCGCTCTTGACCATGTCGGCAATCTGGCGGGGATTTCCCTGCAGCAGGGACAGGCGCACCTTCGGGTACTTTTGCATGAAGGCCTGCACCACCCTGGGCAGGATGTAGCGGGCCTGGGTGTGCGTAGTGGCAATGGTAAAACTGCCGCTGTCCTGGGCCGCGTATTCCTTGCCGATGCGCTTGAGGCTGTCGATTTCCTGCATGATCAGCTCGACCGACTCCAGCACCAGCCGGCCCGGCTCGGTCAGGCCCCGCACGCGCTTGCCGTGGCGGGTAAAAATGTCCACGCCCAGCTCTTCTTCCAGCTCGATGATGGCTTTCGACACCCCCGGTTGCGAGGTGAACAGCGACTTGGCCGCATCGGTCAGGTTGAAATTCTGGCGCACGGCCTCGCGGACAAAACGCAGTTGATGAAGATTCATGATTATTTTTTTAGAATGATTTCACCCGGTTTGGATGAGCGGACCGGACCAAGTGCATTTTATAAGAATGCTTATGCCGGATACGAATATAAGCAAATAAATTCTCAGTCCTTTGGAATAAGCTGGATTTTATTTATCATCTTGCTTAGTTTGGGGCGCCCAGTACCCGGGCATCTCGCAGTGGTTCCTCTTTCAGGATGATTTATGTACCGTTACGACCAGTTTGACCATCTTATCGTACGCGAGCGCATCGCCCAGTATCGCGACCAGGTGCGCCGCCGCCTCGGCGACGAACTGACCGAGGCCGAGTTCGTGCCGCTGCGCCTGCAAAACGGCCTGTACATGCAGCGCCACGCCTACATGCTGCGCGTCGCGGTGCCGTATGGCCTGCTGTCGTCGCAGCAGATGCGCATGTTCGCCACCATCGCGCGCGACTACGACCGCGGTTACGGCCACTTCACCACGCGCCAGAACATCCAGTTCAACTGGATCGAACTGGAGCAGACGCCCGACATCCTGACCCACCTGGCCTCGGTCGAAATGCACGCCATCCAGACCTCCGGCAACTGCATCCGCAACGTCACCTCCGACGAATTTGCCGGCGTGGCCAGCGACGAGATCATCGATCCCCGTCCGTTCGCGGAAATCATGCGCCAATGGTCGACCTTCCACCCCGAGTTCATCGCCCTGCCGCGCAAGTTCAAGGTGGCCATCAACGGCGCCGTCGAGGACCGCGCGGCGATCGCCGTGCACGACATCGGCCTGACGGTGGTGAAGAATGCGCAAGGCGAGATCGGCTTCAAGTTCATGGCCGGCGGCGGCATGGGCCGCACCCCCATCCTGGGCAGCGTGATCCGCGACTTCCTGCCGTGGCAGCACCTGCTGACGTACACGGAAGCGGTCATGCGCGTGTACAACCAGTACGGCCGCCGCGACAACAAGTATAAGGCGCGCATCAAGATCCTGCTCAAAGCGCTGGGCGTGGAAGAATTCACCCGCCAGGTGGAAGCCGAATGGCTCGACCTGAAAGACAGCGCCGAAACCCTCACCGAGGAAGAACTGGCGCGCGTGGCCGCCTACTTCGCGCCGCCCGCCTACAAGGCGCTGGCCGCGATCGATCCGCTGGTGGCGCATCCGGAAAAAGCGTTCGCCAACTGGTTGTCGCGCAATGTGCACCCGCACAAGCGACCGGGCTACGCCGCCGTCATCCTGTCGCTGAAAAAAACCGGCGTGCCGCCGGGCGACGCCACCGCCGCGCAGATGGACTTCGTGGCCGACATGGCCGACCAGTTCAGCTTCGGCGAACTGCGCGTCACGCACGAACAGAACCTGGTGCTGGCCGACGTCGAACAGGCGCGCCTGTACGAACTGTGGACGCTGGTGAAGGCCAAGGGCCTGGCCACGCCGAATATCGGCCTGCTCACCGACATGATCTGCTGCCCGGGCGGCGACTTCTGCTCGCTGGCCAACGCCAAGTCGCTGCCGATCGCCGCCGCCATCGCCGAGCGCTTCGACAACCTCGACTTCCAGCACGATATCGGCGAGATCGAACTCAATATCTCCGGCTGCATCAACGCCTGCGGCCACCACCACGTGGGCTCGATCGGCGTGCTGGGGGTCGACAAGGATGGCAGCGAGTTCTACCAGGTGTCGATCGGCGGCGCCCAGGGCAACGCAGCGGCCATCGGCAAGATCATCGGGCCGTCGTTCTCGAGCCAGCAAATGCCCGAAGTGATCGGCCGCCTGCTGCAGGTGTATGTGCGCGAGCGCTTCGAAGGCGAACGCTTCGCCGAAACGGCGCAGCGCCTGGGCATCGCCCCCTTTAAAGAATTCGTCTACGCCACCCCGATTGACAAGGGCGGCCTCGTTGGAGAAGACCACTATGCTTGAGCATCACGAACGTATCATCAAGGGCCGTAGCGTCGTCGCCGACGACTGGCAGGTGCTGCGCCTGGACGAAGGCCAGACGGCCGAGTCGGTACCGGTCCCTGAGGGCAAGCTCATCGTGCCGCTGGCCGTGTGGCTGGCGCAGGCGGCCACGCTGGCCGCGCGCGCCGAGCTTGGCGTGTGGTTCGGCGCCGACGAGCGCCCGGAAGTGCTCAAGGGCCAGCTCGAGCGCTTTGACGTCGTCGCCGTCGACTTCCCCAAGTTCACCGATGGCCGCGGCTATTCGATCGCCTTCAATCTGCGCAAGCGCCTGGCCTACACGGGCGAGCTGCGCGCCATCGGTGACGTCCTGCGCGACCAGCTGTTTTCGATGCATCGGGTGGGCTTCGACGCTTACGCCACGCGGCCCGATCGCAGCATCGACGATGCCGTCAAGGGCCTGACCGATTTTTCCGAAACCTACCAGGCCTCGGTCGATCAGCCGCTGCCCCTGTTCCGCCGCGCCGAGCGCACGGTGCAGGGCGACACGCCTGATGTCGGCTACGGCATCTGAGGCCCGCATGCGCGATTTAACCTCCCTCCTCGCCGCCACCGGTGCCACCCTGGCCCGCATTGCCGCCGATTTTTCGCCCGCGGTGTTCGCCTCGAGCCTGGCCGCCGAAGACATGGTGCTGACCGACCTGATTTTAAGGGCGGGCCTGCCGATCACCATTTTTTCGCTCGACACGGGACGCCTCAATCCCGAAACGGTGGCGGTGATCGACGCCGTGCGCGCCCGCTACGGCTACAACATCGCCGTCTATCACCCGCAGGCGCAGGCGGTGGCCGACTACGTCGCCGCCAATGGCCTGAACGCCTTCTATAACAGCGTCGAGATGCGCCGCGAGTGCTGCCGCATCCGCAAGGTCGAGCCGCTGGGCCGCGCGCGGGCCGGCCAGCGCGCCTGGGTGACGGGGCAGCGGCGCGCCCAGTCGAGCACGCGCGCCGAACTGGCGGTGCAGGAAGACGATCCCGCGCACGGCATGGTCAAGTTCAACCCGCTGGCCGACTGGAGCGAACAGGACGTCTGGGACTACCTGCGCGCCAACGAGGTGCCGTACAACGCCCTGCACGACCAGGGCTTCCCGTCGATCGGCTGCGCGCCCTGCACGCGCGCCGTCGAGGCGGGCGAAGACGTGCGCGCCGGCCGCTGGTGGTGGGAAAATCCCGACCAGAAGGAATGCGGCCTGCACATGGTCGACGGCAAACTGATCCGCGTAAAATCCGTGGCGGCCTGAGCTCCCTCTCCAGCCACCCGCACCAAGGTACTCCATGAACACACTGCACGACACCGCGCGCGCCTCGCAAATGCGCACCGACATCAACGCGCGCCACCTCGACGCGCTCGAGTCCGAAGCCATCCACATCCTGCGCGAAGTGGCCGCCGAATGCGCCAATCCCGCCCTGCTGTTCTCGGGCGGGAAAGACTCGGTGGTGCTGTTGCGCCTGGCCGAAAAAGCCTTCCGGCCCGGTAAATTCCCCTTCCCCCTGGTGCACATCGACACGGGCCACAATTTTGCGGAGGTCATCACCTTCCGCGACAAGCGCGTGGCCGAACTGGGCGAGCGCCTGATCGTCGGCTCGGTCGAGGAATCGATCCGCAAGGGCACGGTGCGCCTGCGCCATCCCGCCACCGACTCGCGCAACGCGGCCCAGGCAGTCACGCTGCTCGAGACGATCGCCGAACACGGCTTCGACGCCTGCATCGGCGGCGCCCGCCGCGACGAGGAAAAGGCCCGCGCCAAGGAACGCATCTTCTCGTTCCGCGACGAATTCGGCCAGTGGGACCCGAAAGCCCAGCGCCCCGAATTGTGGGACCTGTATAACACCCGCGTGCACCCGGGCGAGAACATGCGCGTGTTCCCCATTTCGAACTGGACCGAGCTCGATGTGTGGCTGTACATCCAGCGCGAACAACTCGAACTGCCGCCGATTTATTTCGCCCACGAGCGCCAGGTGATTCCCCGCAACGGCCTGCTGGTGCCGCTGACCGACCTGACGCCCCCGCGCGAAGGCGAAACCGTCGAAACCCAGGTGGTGCGCTTTCGCACCGTGGGCGACATTTCGTGCACCTGCCCCGTCTCGTCGGATGCATCGACGGTCGAAGCGATCATCGCCGAAACGGCCATCACCCAGATCACCGAGCGGGGCGCCACCCGGATGGACGACCAGACCTCCGAAGCCTCGATGGAAAAACGTAAGAAAGCAGGATACTTCTGATGAACGCGCTTCTCGATACACTGACCCCGCACACCGCCATCGACGCCGCCAGCGCGGGCCTGCTGCGCTTCATCACGGCCGGCTCCGTCGACGACGGCAAGAGCACCCTGATCGGCCGCCTGCTGTTCGACAGCAAGGGCATTTTCGCCGACCAGCTCGACGCCATGTCGCGCTCGAAGCACAAGCGCACCGTCGGCGACGCCGTCGACCTGTCGCTGCTGACGGACGGCCTGGAAGCCGAGCGCGAACAGGGCATCACCATCGATGTCGCCTACCGCTACTTCGCCACCCCCAAGCGCAAGTTCATCATCGCCGACACCCCCGGCCACGAGCAGTACACGCGCAATATGGTCACGGGCGCCTCCACCGCCGACGCCGTCATCATCCTGATCGACGTGTCGAAAGTGAAGCTGCGCGAGGACGGCGGCGTCGATCTGCTGATCCAGACCAAGCGCCACTCGACCCTGGCCCACCTGCTGCAGATCGAGCACGTCATCGTCGCCGTCAACAAGATGGACCTGGTGAACTACGATCAAGCCGTGTACGACCGCATCGTCAAGGCCTACGGCGAGTTTGCCGCCAGCCTGGGCCTGAAGGACGTCACGCCGATTCCCCTGTCGGCCCTGTCGGGCGATAACGTCGTCGCGCCCAGCACGAACATGGCCTGGTACGACGGCCCCACCCTGATTTCCCTGCTCGAAGCGCTGCCCGTGCAGGAAGCGTCGCACCACGCGCCGTTCCGCTTTCCCGTGCAACTGGTGGCGCGCCACAACGGCCACGAGGCGAACGACTTCCGCGGCTACATGGGCCGCATCGAAGCGGGCAAGGTCAGCGTCGGCGACCATCTGGTGGTGCAGCCATCGGGCCGGGCGGCCACCGTCAAGGACATTCTCACCTTTGACGGCTCGCATGCGTCGGCCGTGGTGGGCCAGTCGGTGACGCTGCTGCTCGATCAATATCTCGACATTTCGCGCGGCGACATGCTCGCCAGCGCCGACCGCCCCGCCACCCTGCTCAAGCAAGTGAGCGCCGACGTCTGCTGGATGGCCGACGAGCCGCTCGACCTGCGCCGCAAATACTGGATCAAGCACGGCACCCGCCAGAGCGCGGCCAAAGTGACCAGGGTCGACAGCATCCTCGACATCAACACCCAGCAGCGCCGGGCCGATCTCGACCCCGCCGCCGGCTTGAAGTTGAACGACATCGCCCGCATCGCCCTGACCGTGCAGCAGCCGCTGGCGGCCGACGCCTATGACGCCATCCGCGCCACCGGCGCCTTCATCCTGATCGATGAAGTGACGCACCAGACGGTCGCCGCCGGCATGATCCGCCTGGACGCCTGAGGCGGGTCAATGACTGGCCTTGGCAAAGTCTTCCTGGTGGGCGCCGGCCCCGGCGCCCAGGACCTGATCACCGTGCGCGGCGCACGCCTGCTCGCGCAGGCGGACGTGGTGTTGCACGATGCCCTGGTGGCGCCGGACATGCTGGCACTGTGCCCGCGCGCGCAATTGATCGACGTGGGCAAGCGCTGTGGCAAGCAGTCGGCGCGGCAGGACTGGATCAATGCGCAGTTGGTCGAATGCGCCAGCAAATTTGCCCTGGTGGTGCGCTTGAAGGGCGGCGACCCGATGCTGTTCGGCCGTGCCGATGAGGAATTGCGCGCGCTCGAAGAAGCGGGCATTGCCGTCGAAATCGTGCCCGGCATCACCACCGCGCTGGCCGCCGCCGCCGCCGCCCAGCAACCGCTGACACGCCGCGGCATCGCCCGCAGCGTGGCGTTTTTTACCTCGAGCACGGCGCCCGAACACGCCGACCCCATGCCCGTCACGCCCGACGCCGACACCCTGGTGCAGTACATGGGCGGGCGCGAAGCCATTGCCACGGCGCGCCGCCTGCTGGCGGGCGGACGGGCAGACAACACGCCGGTGGTGGTGGTGGAAAACTGCAGCCGGGCCGAGCAGCGCATCATGCGCATGGACCTGCACGAGCTGGCGCAGGGGCTGGAGATGGCCCACGGCCCCGTGCTGGTGATGATCGGTGAAGCCTTGCGACTGCGCGAGACGCAGCACGGCGGGGCGGCGCCCCTACAAGCCTGAATCTGCCGTGGGGCGCCCGCCGCGCAGGCGGTCGCGCTCCGCCAGTTCCCACAACAACACATCGGCCGTGCCATGAAGGCGCTCGCTGACCCTGGCCACGGCGCTCAAGGCGGCGCCCAGGCGGGCGCTGGCGATGGTGGCGCTGCGGTCGTGTTGCCAGGCGGCCGCTTCGCGCTGCAACAGCCCCATATCGGTTTTGACGACGCCCAGCATGTGGCGAAAATTGCGGTCGCTTTCGATGAGGTCGACATTGCGTCCGCTGCGCAGCTCGGCGCGCACGAGGTCGATCTTGGCGCCCATGGCGTTCAGGCGCCGCACCATGCGTTCGAGCCGGCGCGCGCAACTGGCCTCGGCCAGCGCGGCCGGCAACAGCAGCACATTGGCCGTGTATGGCATGTGATGCTTGAAGCCCAGCCAGGCCCGCCGCAGCAGTTCGGTCAGGGTCAGGAACAGGAGCTTGGAAAAATCGAGGAACATGGCCGGATTGACAGTGACGCCGGCGAAGCGCGCGGCTCTGTCAAGTCTGGGCGCGGGTGGTGCCCCTGTCAAAGGCGCACGCGCATCTGGCATATGACGCAGCGCAAAGGCTGCGCAGTGAACGGCCGATGCGGCGCTTAAATGGCCGAGAGGCAATAGCGCGTCATGGCCTCGAGCACGCCAGGGTCTTCGCCGACGGCGCCCGCCACCTTGATCGCCATGCCCGGGTGGTCCAGCCGCAACTGCTCGACCAGCAAGGGCAGGTCGCGCAGCAGATGGCCGCCCTGCCCCAGGAACACGGGGACGATGGTCATCTCGTCGACGCCGGCGGCGGCCAGGCGCGCCGCCTCGGCCGGCAGGCGCGGCTCCATCAGTTCGAGGAAGGCCAGCGTCACGGCCACGTCCGGCACGCGGGCGGCGGTGGCATCGCGCAGTTTTTCAAACGGCGCGGCCCAGGAAGCGGCGCGGGCGCCGTGGGCAAACAGGACCAGGGATTTGTTCGTATGCATTAATGTCGCTCCACGCGCCACAAGGCGCCCAGCGCCAGCAGCAGATACAAGATGCTGGGGGCCAGCGCGGTGATCACGGGCGGCCAGGTGGTGAGCATGCCCAGATGGGAAAACAGGGTATTGACCAGCAGGAAGCTCACGCCGATCATGATGCCGATGAAAATTTTCAGGCTGACGCCGCCGCTGCGGCTTTGCAGATAGGCGAACGGCAAGGCCAGCGCCATCAGCACGAAAATCGCCAGCGGGTCGAACAGCTTTTTCCAGAAAGCGATCTTGAAGCGGTCGTTTTCCTGCTTGTTGTCGGCCAGGTGGCGGGTGTAGACGGCCAGCTCGCTGGCTGACATGCGGTCCGGGTCGGCCGACGACACGGACAGGATTTTCGGCGTCACTTCCGACACCAGCTCCAGGCTGGCCAGCTTGCGCGTGGAAACGGTGTTACCGTCCTGCCCCAGCACGCCGGCGGCCGCCGGGGCGGCGCCGGCCAGGTCGCGGCCGTTGACGAAGCGCGTTTGCGTCACGTCGGCCAGGCGCCAGGTGTTGTTGCCTTCGAAGGTGGCACTGGCCGCCGTCACCAGCGAGCGCATCTGCATGCGGGTGTCGAACTCGTACAGCTTGACATCGATCAACTGGCCGTCCGGTTTGAACTGGCGCGCGTTGAAAAAGCGCGAGCCCGTCACGGCGCCGGTGGTGCCGCTCGCGTGCACGACGTCCTTGGTCCACATGCCGGAACGAAATGCCTGCGACAAGGTGGCGCCCTTGGCACTGAGCTTGATTTTTTCCGCCAGCGGCGCGCTGCGCGGGGTGACCACTTCACCGAAGAAGAAGGCAATCACCACGAATACGATGCCGATCCGAAACACCATGCCCATCGCCTGGCGGGTCGACATGGACGAGGCCCGCATGATGGTAAATTCGGAGCTGGCGGCGAACTGCGACATGGCATAAATGGTGCCGATCAGGGCCGCCACCGGCATCACTTCGTACACGTGGCCCGGCAGCAGCAAGCCCACGTACAGGAAGGCATGCTGGATCAGGTAACCGCCCTGGCCGACGGCCGGCAATTCGGCCGTCAGGTCCATGAAGGCGGTCAGCGCCAGCAGGGCGAGCATGACAAAAAACACCGCCTGCATGATGTTGACGGCAAAGTAGCGCTGCAGGATTTTCATGCGATCACCTCGGCCTTGCGGGCGCAGGCGCGGCGGCGTTTGAACGCGGCCAGCAACACCAGCGGGTGATAGCGGTGATTGACGTTCAGGCGCCAGGCGAACAGGCCCACCGCTGCCAGCAGCACCATCAGGTGCACGGGCCACCAGGCCATCGCGAACTGCATCTTCTCCTGCTTGACGCTCGCTTCCGTGAGCTTGACGAGGTTGCTGTAGGTGAAGAAGATCAATACTGCCAGGATCAGGTTGACGGAACTGCCGGCGCGCGGGTTGACGAAGCCCAGCGGGATGGCCAGCAGCATCAGCAGCACGCACATGACGGGGGGCGCGATGCGCCACAACAGTTCGGCGCGCGTGTAGCGGTTCGGCACCAGCAGCAGCGCCGCCGTCGACAGGTTATCGACCGGCACGTCGGCGCCCAGCACGGGTACCTTGGTGGCCACGCGCATGCTGTAGCGGCCAAACTCCATGGTCTGGAAATCGGCCTGGCCCGGCGTGCCCTGGTAGCGGCGGCCGTTTTTGAGCACCAGGAACTGGCCGCCCTTGCCGTCCGACTCGATCACGCCTTCCTTGGCCACCACCACCGTGTTGATGCCGCCCTCGACGGTGTTGACGAAGACATTCTGCACGGCGTTGTTGCTGGCGGCATTGGCGCCGCCCTCGACGAAGAACACGCGGTTGCTGCCGGCGGACTCGCGAAACTGGCCGGGCGCGACTTTTTTGAGGTCTTCGCGCTTTTCAAAGCGCTGCACGAATTCATTGCTTTTCATTTTGGCCCACGGCGCGGCGACGAAACTGAGCACGCCCGTGAGCAGCACCAGCGGCAGGCCGAACGACATGACGGGCCAGATCCAGCGCGCCAGCGACTGGCCGGAGGCGAACCACACCACCATCTCGGAATCACGGTAACTGCGCGTGACGACGGCCAGCACGGCGATAAACCCCGTCAGAATGATGATGGTGGGTAGGTTGCCGATGACGTAAAACACAATCAGGGCCACCACGTCGCTCGATGCGACCTTGCCGCCGGCGGCGCGGCCCAGGATCGAGATCAGCGTCCAGGTGACGAAAATCGAGAACAGCACCGTGAAGGTGGCGCCAGCGGAACTGGCCATTTCCCGTCGAAGGGCGCGTTGGAAAATCATTCGGCAGATATAATCACAGGTTGAGCAGTGCGCGTCACAAACGAAACGGAGAATCCAATGGACTTTAGCATAAAAGCATACGACACCAAGAACCCCATCCTGTCGGCAAAAACCGGCTGTGTCGCAGTGGCGGTGTACGAAAATAAAAAACTGTCGGCAGCGGCCAGCGCCCTCGATCAGCATGGCGATATCAGCGCGGCGCTCAAGTCCGGCGACATCAGCGGCAAGGCCGGTTCGACCTTGCTGCTGCGCGGCGTGGCCGGGATCACGGCGGCGCGCGTGCTGCTGGTGGGCATGGGCAGCGCTGACGCCGTCAGCGAGAAAAACTTCGCCAGTGCCGTGCACGCGACCCTCAAGTGCTTCGGCCAGCTCGGTTCAAACGACGCCATTATCGCATTTCCCATGACCGATGTGAAAGGCCGCGACCAGGCCTGGGCAATCGGCTGCATCGTCACCGCCGCCCACGAGGCGCAGTTCCGCACCGACGGCCAGAAAAGCAGGAAAGACCCGGAGCGCAGCGGCGTCAAGAAACTCACCCTGGCCGCCGACTTCGTCGACGCCCGCACCAGGCAGTCGCTGGCCCAGGCCCAGGCGATCGCCCGCGGCATGGACCTGACGAAGGAACTGGGCAACCTGTCGGCCAACGTCTGCACCCCCACCTACCTGGCCAACACGGCCAGGAAGCTGGCCAAGGACTATAAATTCGACGTCGAGATCCTCGAGCGCAAGCAGCTCGAAGCGCTCAAGATGTGCAGCTTCCTGTCGGTCAGCGCCGGCAGCGAAGAGCCGCCCAAGTTCATCGTCCTCAAACACATGGGTGGCAAGAAAAGCGACGCCCCGGTGGTTTTGGTCGGCAAGGGCATCACCTTCGATACGGGCGGCATTTCGCTCAAGGCCGGCCCCGGCATGGATGAAATGAAGTACGACATGTGCGGCGCCGCCTCGGTCCTGGGCACCTTCCGCGCGATCGGTGAAATGGGCCTGGCCATGAACGTGGTGGGCATCATTGCCGCCTGCGAAAACATGCCGTCGGGCCGCGCCACCAAGCCGGGCGACATCGTCACCTCGATGGCCGGACTGACCATCGAAGTGCTCAACACCGACGCCGAAGGCCGCCTGGTGCTGTGCGACGCCCTCACCTACGCCGAGCGCTTCAATCCCGCCGCCGTGGTCGACATCGCCACCCTGACGGGCGCCTGCATCGTCGCCCTGGGCCACCACAACAGCGGCCTGTTCGCGCGCGACGACGACGCCGGCAACCACCTGGCGCAGGAACTGCTCGACGCCGGCAAGCAGGCGGGCGACACCGCCTGGCGCCTGCCGATCGGCGAGCTGTACAACGACCAGCTGAAATCGAACTTTGCCGACCTGGGCAATATCGGCAGCCCGGGCGGCGCCAGCTGCACCGCCGCCGCCTTCCTGGAAAACTTCACCCGCAGTTACGCCTGGGCCCACCTCGACATCGCCGGCACCGCCTGGAAGTCGGGCGGCGCCAAGGGCGCCACCGGTCGTCCGGTGGCGCTGCTGTCGAACTTCCTGCTCAACCGCGCATAAGTTTCGACCCCGCGCGCGCAGTGTAGAAAGCAAAAAGGCGGATCCGCGGATCCGCCTTTTTTACGTCTGGACGGCGCACCTCAATAGATCGCGCTGCCGGTTTCCGTCACCCTGGCCATGTCGGCGGCATCCTTGTCGGCATGCATGAGGATGGTGACCACGGCCGGATAATCAAAGCCGGCGCCCGAGCGGCGGTCCAGATAATAGCCGAGGCCGCCGCTGATGACGGCATTGCCGATCATCTTGCCGTAGCCGTATTGCGAGGCCACCGCCTCGACCGAACTGCCCACGCCCGCCTTGCCGCAGTCGACATTGAGATTGTCATTGCTCTTGCGGATGAGCACCCGTCCCGGCGTGTTGACGAACCAGCGGCCGTTCTTGTTCGACAGTACGCAGCCGATGCCGCCCACCTCGCGGTGATCGAGCACGCTGCGCACTTCGATTTCCTGCTGGGACGAGTCGGTGATGGTGGCGCAACCGGCCAGCAGCAGGCAGGCCGTGCACAAGGCAGCGCGGTGGATGGTCGAACGCATGATGTCATTCCTGGTCGGAAGCGAGCCGGCGGACGAGGTGCCCGCCGGCTTGCTGTACCTTGTTTACGGCAGCATGCGTTCGATCATGAGGGTGTTAGTTCAGGGGAATCGGCTGATTGCCCGGCACGGGCACGGCGGTGACGCTGTTTTTCGGGCTGCCGTCGATCAGGCGGTCCGAATAGACGAGATAAATCAAGGCGTTGCGCTTGGGGTCGACCATCCGCACCACGCGCACGTGCTTGAAGAATATCGAGGCCCGCTCGCTGAACACTTCTTCCTGCTTGGGCACCTTGCCCGGAAAACTCAAGGGCCCCACCTGGCGGCAGGCGACCGACGACTCGGCCTTGTCTTCGGCCAGGCCGATGGCGCCCTTGATGCCGCCCGTCTTGGCGCGCGACAGGTAGCAGCTCACGCCGGCCACCTTCGGGTCGTCGAACACTTCGACCACGACCTTGTGATCGGGGCCGATCAGCTTGAACGCGGTATCGACCGCGCCGACGGTTTCGGCAGACGCCGACGACAGGGCCAGGCTGGCGGCGATGGCCAGGCTGGCGGCAAAAACAGTGCGCATAGTATCCTCGAAAAAGAAAAAGGCCCGTGCGGGCCTCGTTGTCATCATGCCACCGGTGCAAACCGGGGTACTGCCACGCCGTCGACCAGCACGGTCTCGAAGAACACCGATTCAGGACGGATCCAGGTGGTGCCGTCGGCCGCACGGTACACCACCATGGGGGACAGGTCCGACTCAAGCGTGGCGATGCAGACGAACTCGTAGAGTCCGCCTTTATAGTGCCTGTAACGACCAGTACCAGACGGCATCAGCTTTCGGCTTTTTGTTCCGCCAGCGCTTTCTGCTTTTTCTTCAGGTTCTGGATGACGCGCAAGGCCGCTTCGATGCCGGCCGCGTCGTCGAGGTCGCTGAAGGCGTCGAGCACCTCGTTGAGAACGCGGTTCCGCATGGCGGCCTCGTCAGCCTGGATTTCCTTGGCAGGCTTGACGGCAGCGGGCTTTTGGGCGGCGGCGGCGGTCTTGCCATGGGCCAGCGCAGCCTGCCAGATCACCCAGCGGCGTTGCGTTTCAAACACCAGGTATTCCTCGGGCTTGTCCTCACGGCGACGCACAATGTGCCCGTCACGTTGTGCCCATGCCTCGAATGCACTGCGCATTTTTATCCTTTACACGCTCTGTCTGCGTTTCACACTATGAGAAATACAACATTTCCCAATAGTATCATCTCTTGGAGGAATTTCAACAACTATTCGCTCCACCGTCGTGTTCTGTTGTTATGATCCAAACGACACGCCCCCGAGGGCGACGCGTTTTTCACCATAGCAATGCTACACCGCGCGTTGTAACTATGCAATATTTGATACCCTCTCAGTAACAATAGGCTAATTTGAAGCCCTTGTCGCTGGTTTGTTACAATTTGCCACAGATTGCGCCCGGGAGGAACATAAAGACAACAGTTTTTTTCGCGAGCTGCTGTTATTGCACGATGTCGTTGTTGGTCGCCCTCTGGCGTACTCATCTGTTTTAGCGGGGATTTTTCGCCCGGTCCGTCCCCTTTCATTCCTTTTATTCTCCACCCTCCCATGAAAATAGCAACGTGGAATGTCAATTCCCTGAAAGTCCGGCTGCCGCATCTCCTGCAGTGGCTGGCGGCGCATCCGGTCGATGTCTTGTGCCTGCAAGAGACAAAACTGACGGACGACAAATTTCCCATCGACGCCATCAACGACGCCGGCTACCAGGTGGTGTTCAGCGGCCAGAAAACCTATAACGGTGTGGCCATCCTGTCGCGCCTGCCGCTGGTGGACGTGGTCAGAAACAATCCCCGCTTCGACGATCCCCAGCAGCGCATCATCGCCGCCACCGTCGATGGGGTGCGCATCATCTGCGCCTACGTGCCGAACGGCCAGGCAGTCGATTCCGAGAAATATGCCTATAAATTGAGCTGGCTGGCGGCGCTGCGCGAGTGGCTGGCCGAGGAGATGGCCTGCCACCCCCAGCTGGCCATCCTGGGCGACTACAACATCGCCCCGGAAGACCGCGACGTCCACGATCCCGTCGAATGGGCCGGCCAGATCCACTGTTCCGACGCCGAACGGGGCGCCCTGACGGCGCTGACGGCGCTGGGCCTGCGCGACGCCTTCCGCCTGTTCGAGCAGCCCGACAAGTCCTATAGCTGGTGGGATTACCGCATGCTGGGCTTTCGCCGCAACCGCGGCCTGCGCATCGATCACATCCTGCTGTCGGCCCCACTGGCGGTGCGCTGCACCGCCTGCGCCATCGACCGCGAACCACGCACCTGGGAGCAGCCGTCCGATCACGCGCCCGTCACGGCAACGCTCGATTGACGAACGCAAGCGGCCCCAGCAGGGCTGGCACGCTGGCCGCCGGCGCCGGCGGGGAAAACAGGTAACCCTGGGCATACGTGCAGCCGACCTGGGCCAGCAGGGCGAACTGCCCTTCCGTCTCCACCCCTTCGGCCACCACCGCCAGTTGCAGGCTGTTCGACAGGGCGATGATGGCGCCGACGATGGCGCGGTCTTCCGCGCTCGTTTCGAGTTCCTTGATGAAGGCGCGGTCGATCTTGAGCTTGCGCACGGGGAAGCGCTTGAGGTAGGCCAGGCTTGAGTAACCGGTGCCGAAGTCGTCGATCGACAGGCGGATGCCCATCGCGTTGATCTGGCCGAGGATCTCCAGCGTCTGTTCGCCGTGCTGCATCAAGGCCGTTTCGGTGATCTCGAATTCGATCAGGGCCGGGTCGATGCCGGTGGCGTCGAGGGTGCGGCGGATCGACTCGATCAGGCCGCGGTGCATGAACTGGCGCGGCGACAGGTTCAGCGCCAGCGGCACGGCCGCCAGCCCGGCGCCCTGCCAGGCCATGCTTTGCTCGCAGGCGCGCCGCATCACCCATTCGCCCACCGGCACGATCAGGCCATTTTCTTCGAGGATGGGAATGAAGCGGTCGGGCAGCACCAGCGTGCTATCGGGGCGGCGCCAGCGCAGCAGCACCTCGAGCGACTGCAGGCGGCGCGTGCCGGTATCGACGATGGGCTGATAAAACAGCGCGAACTGTTCCTGCGCCAGCGCGAAGCGCAAGCTGCTTTCCAGCTCGAAGTGCTGGGCCGCCGCCTGGTTCATCGTCTGCGTGAAAAACTGGTAATTGTTGCGCCCGCTCGCCTTGGCGTGATACATGGCCGCGTCGGCATGGCGCATCAGGGTATCGACGTCGGCCCCATCGTCCGGGTACAGGCAGATGCCGATCGACGGCGTGATGTGCAGCAGCCGTCCCTCGACGGAAAACGGGGTGTCGAGTGCCTCGATGATTTTTTCGGCCACGCTGACCGTTTCGATGCTGCCGCGCAGGCCCGGCACCAGCACGACAAATTCATCGCCACCGAGGCGCGCCACGGTGTCGCTGGCGCGCACCGCCCCGCACAGGCGGCTGGCGACCTCCTTGAGCAGATGGTCGCCCGTCTGGTGGCCCAGCGAATCGTTGATGGTCTTGAAGCGGTCCAGGTCGAGGAACATCACCGCCAGCTGGCGCTCGCCGCGCGCGGCGCCGAGCATGGCGCGCTCGAGGCGGTCGCTCAGCAGGGCGCGATTGGGCAGGCCCGTCAGGCTGTCGTGGTAGGCCATGTGGTGAATGCGTGCCTCGGCCTGGCGCCGCTCGACGATTTCCGCCTGCAGCAGGGCATTGGCGCCGGCCAGTTCGGCGGTGCGTTCCTGGACCCGCAATTCGAGCCCGTCGCGCGCGCGGCGCACGCTGTCGGCCGCCTCGCGGCGGGCAGTCACGTCATCGATCAGCCATACCGAGCGGTCGCGCGGGCGCGCCAGGTCGAACGGCCGGCCCGACAGCCTGGCCCAGAACAGGGTGCCGTCCTTGCGCACCAGTTCGATTTCGCAGGTGCTCACCCGGCCTGCCGCAAAATCGCGGCCCGTCTCGATGCGGGCGCGCTGCCAGGCCGCCAGATCGGGATACAGGGCGCGCACCGACAAGCCGTCCATCGCCCCCGGCCCGTAGCCGAACAGCTCCTCCATCTTGGCGTTGCTGCGCAGGTTGTAGCCGTGTTCGACCACGGAAATGCCCAGCACCGCGCTGTCGAGGATGGCCTGGTTTTCCAGCAGGGTGTTGCGCAGCGCTTCTTCGGCGCGCTTGTGGTCGGTGCGGTCTTCAATGATCCAGATGGTGCCGGCGGCAGGGTCGTCGGGATTGACGACGTAGGCGATCAACTGCGCCCACAGCACGCTGCCATCCTTGCGCTGCATCGTCACGTCGGTCTGGAACGGCAGCGCCGCCGACAGCAGCGGCCAGGCCGCTTCGCCCACCATCGCGTAGACGGCGTCGCTGGGATAGAGCGCGCGCCCCGGCAAACCGAGCGCCTCCTCGGCCCCGTAGCCGAACATCTGGGCGAAACCGCGGTTATAGCGGGTGACCACGCGGTTCTTGGTAAACAGGATGCTGATCGAGGCGTTCGTCATGATGGCCTGCACCTCGATCAGGGTCTGGCGCGACTCGGTGACGTCCTCGAGAATCCAGATGGTGCCGTCCTGGCTGCGGTCGGTGTCGAGCACCTTGGCGCGGATACGGCACCAGAACAGCGCGCCGTCGCCCCGCACGAACTGGTGCTCGGGGCATTCGTAGGGCAGGCCCTTGCCCAGCAGGGGGCCGGCGACGGCGCCCAACGCGCGGTAATCCTCGGCCGAGAGGAACAGCATGGCGGCCGGCTGGCCCCTTATGGCGCCTTGGCTGTAGCCGAACATCTCGGCAAAGCGGGGGTTGCACGACATCATGATGCCGCCCTTGCTGAACAGGATGCCCACCGAGGCATTGTCGAGGATCGCCTTCTGTTCGAGCAGGCTCTGGCGCAAGGCGGCCTGGCTGCGCTCGAAATGGCCGATGTCGGTCAGCACCATGGTAAAGCCGGGGCCGCCGGCGGCGACCGCCAGCGGCTTGGCGAACAGGTGCACCGCCACCTCGCCCACGCCCGCGCCGAGCGTGGCCCTGCCCTCGCCGGCCACGCTGACGGCCTGGCGCAGCATGGCCGCGCCGCTGGCCCGGCTGGCGCCACGAAAAAACGCCAGCAGGGGGCGGCCGATAAGGCCGGCGCCCAGCAGCTGTTCCAGCGCGGGATTGGTGGCGATGATCAGGCCATCGCCGTCGCAGGCGCAGGCGGGCGCGCCGAGCAGCGCCAATGCTGCCGCAAGCGCCGCCGGCTGGGGGTTGAGTCGATCCATGTGTCTCGTCATGCGGCGGCTTCCGGATGGGCCACTCTTGGGACGATGATAAACCGATGCTTGCCGCTACGCCAGAAAATTGAAATCGCGCCCGCGCCCAATGCCGATGATGGCACTGGGAAACAACATGCGTTGCAGCAAAAAATCTTACGCAGCCACGCCCGGCACCCGCACCGTTCCTTCCATCAGCACGCGCGCACTGCGGCTCATGATGGCTTTTTTCACGCACCAGGCGCCGTCCTGCAGGAGTGCTTCCGCGCCCACCCGCAAGGTGCCCGAGGGATGGCCGAAGCGCACCGCCGTGCGGGCGCCGCCGCCGGCGGCCAGGTTGACCAGGGTGCCGGGAATGGCGGCGGCGGTGCCGATGGCGACGGCCGCCGTGCCCATCATCGCGTGGTGCAGCTTGCCCATCGACAGGGCGCGCACGAGGAGGTCGATGTCGGCGGCGGCCACCGGCTTGCCGCTCGAGGCGGTGTAGGCCGCCGGCGGCGCCACGAAGGCCACCTTCGGCGTGTGCTGGCGGCGCACCGCTTCATCGAGGTGCTTGATCAGGCCCATGCGCAGGGCGCCATGGGCGCGGATGGTCTCGAAACGGGCCAGCGCCGCCGGGTCGCCGTTGATGGCGTCCTGCAGTTCGCTGCCCGTATAGCCGATGTCGGCGGCGTTGACAAAAATGGTGGGGATGCCGGCGTTGATCATGGTGGCGGGGAAGCTGCCCACGCCGGGCACCTCGAGCGTGTCGACCAGGTTCCCGGTCGGGAACATGGCGCCGCCACCGCCCTCTTCCTCGGCGGCCGGATCGAGGAACTCGAGCTGCACTTCGGCGGCGGCGAAGGTGACGCCGTCGAGTTCGAAGTCGCCCGTCTCCTGCACCTGGCCATCGGTCATCGGCACATGGGCGATGATGGTCTTGCCGATGTTGGCCTGCCAGATGCGGATGGTGGCCATGCCGTCGCGCGGCAGGCGCGCGGCGGCGACCATGCCGGCGGCAATGGCGAACGGGCCCACCGCCGCCGACAGGTTGCCGCAGTTGCCGCTCCAGTCGACGAAGGGGGCGTCGATCGCCACCTGGCCGAACAGGTAGTCGACGTCATGGTCGGGCCGCGTGGCCGGCCCCACGATCACCGTCTTGCTGGTGCTCGAGGTGGCGCCGCCCATGCCGTCGATCTGTTTCGCATACGGGTCGGGACTGCCGATCACGCGCAGCAGCAGCGCGTCGCGGGCGGCGCCCGCCACTTGCGCCGCCGCCGGCAGGTCGGCCAGCCTGAAAAACACCCCCTTGCTGGTGCCGCCCCGCATGTACGTGGCGGGGACCTTGATTTGCGGGGCGAATCGGGTGGAATCGTTCATGGTCAGGCCGCTTTCGTCGATTCGAGGAAATCCTGGGCAAAGCGCTGCAGCACGCCACCCGCTTCGTAGATCGACACCTCTTCGGCCGTGTCGAGGCGGCAGGTGACGGCCACCTGCTCGACGTCGCCGTTCTTGCGGGTGATGATCAGGGTCAGGTCGGCGCGCGGCAGGCGCTCGCCGATGACGTCGTAGGTTTCGCTGCCGTCGATGCCCAGCGTCTTGCGGTCGGTGCCGCGCTTGAATTCGAGCGGCAGCACGCCCATGCCGACCAGGTTGGTGCGGTGGATGCGTTCGAAGCCCTCGGCGACGATCGCCTCGACGCCCGCCAGGCGCACGCCCTTGGCCGCCCAGTCGCGCGAAGAACCCTGGCCGTAATCGGCGCCGGCGATGATGATCAGGGGCTGCTTGCGCTCCATGTAGGTTTCGATGGCTTCCCACATGCGCGTGACGACGCCGTCCGGCTCGATGCGGGTGAGCGAGCCCGCCTTGACCTTGCCGTCCTCGATCACCATCTCGTTCTTGAGGGTCGGGTTGGCGAAGGTGGCGCGCTGCGCCGTCAGGTGGTCGCCCCGGTGGGTGGCGTAGGAATTGAAATCTTCTTCCGGCAGGCCCATTTTCGCCAGGTACTCGCCGGCGGCCGAATCGAGCATGATGGCGTTCGACGGCGACAGGTGGTCGGTGGTGATGTTGTCGCCCAGGACCGCCAGCGGGCGCATGCCGGAAAGGCTGCGCACGCCGGCCAGCGCGCCTTCCCAGTACGGCGGACGGCGGATATAGGTGGTCTGGGGACGCCAGTCGTACAGGGGGCTGACCTTGAGACCGTCATCAGGCTGCCTGGCGAACATCGGGATGTAGACCTTGCGGAACTGCTCCGGCTTGACGCTGGCGGCGACGATGGCATCGATCTCCTCGTCGGCCGGCCAGATGTCGGCCAGGCGGACCGGGCGGCCGTCGGGGGCCAGGCCCAGCACGTCTTTTTCGATGTCGAAGCGGATCGTGCCGGCGATCGCATACGCCACCACCAGCGGCGGCGAGGCGAGAAAGGCCTGCTTGGCGTAGGGGTGGATGCGGCCGTCGAAATTGCGGTTGCCCGACAGGACGGCGGTCGAGTACAGGTCGCGCGCGATGATCTCCTGCTCGATGACGGGGTCGAGCGCGCCCGACATACCGTTGCAGGTGGTGCAGGCAAAGGCGACGACGCCGAAGCCCAGCGTTTCGAGCTCCGTCATCAGGCCCGCTTCTTCCAGGTACAGGGCGACGGTTTTCGAGCCGGGCGCCAGCGAGGACTTCACCCACGGCTTGCGCAGCAGGCCGAGGCGGTTGGCGTTGCGGGCGATCAGGCCGGCGGCGATCATGTTGCGCGGGTTGTTGGTGTTGGTGCAGCTGGTGATGGCGGCGATGATGACGGCGCCGTCGGGCATGCGGCCCGCTTCGTTTTCCACCACGCCGGCAATGCCGCGCGCTGCCAGCTCGGACGTCGGCACCCGCTTGTGCGGATTGGACGGCCCGGCGATATTGCGCACCACGCTCGACAGGTCGAAGCTGATCACGCGCTCATACACGGCGCTGACCAGGCTGTCGGCCCACAGGCCGGTGGTGCGCGCGTAGTTTTCCACCAGCTTGACGGTGTCGTCTTCGCGGCCCGTCAGCTTCAGGTACTTGATGGTCTGTTCGTCGATATAAAACATCGCCGCGGTGGAGCCGAATTCGGGCGCCATGTTGGCGATGGTGGCGCGGTCGCCCAGCGTCAGGCTGGCCGCGCCGGCACCGAAAAACTCGAGGTAGGACGAGACCACCTTGGCATTGCGCAGGAACTCGGTGAGCGCCAGCACGATGTCGGTGGCGGTGATGCCGGGGGCAGCCTTGCCGGTCAGTTCGACGCCGATGATGTCGGGCAGGCGCATCCACGACGCGCGCCCCAGCATCACGCTTTCCGCTTCCAGGCCGCCCACGCCGATGGCGAGCACGCCGAGCGCATCGACCATCGGCGTGTGTGAGTCGGTCCCCACCAGGGTGTCCGGGTAGGCCACGCCGAGCCGGGTATCGGCCTGGATCACGGGACTCATGCGCTCGAGGTTAATCTGGTGCAGGATGCCGTTACCGGGCGGGATCACGTCGACGTTTTTAAACGCTTTCTTGGTCCACTCGATGAAATCGAAGCGGTCTTCGTTGCGGCGGTCCTCGATGGCGCGGTTCTTGGCGAAGGCATCGGGATCGAAGCCGCCGCATTCGACCGCCAGCGAATGGTCCACCACCAGCTGGGTGGGAACGACCGGGTTGACCAGGGTCGGATCGCCCCCCTGCGCGGCGATGGCGTCGCGCAGGCCGGCCAGGTCGACCAGCGCGGTCTGGCCGAGAATGTCGTGGCAGACCACACGCGCCGGAAACCACGGAAAATCGAGGTCCTGGCGGCGTTCGACGAGCTGGCGCAGCGAGGCGGCCAGGGTGTCGGGATGGCAGCGGCGCACCAGGTTTTCAGCCAGTACCCGCGAGGTGTACGGCAGCTTGTCGTAGGCGCCCGCTTCGATGGCGTCGACCGCCTCGCGCGCGTCGAAATAATCCAGCGAGGTGCCGGGCAAGGGTTTGCGGTGCGTCGTGTTCATCATATTGTCTGCCACTGTGGGTTGTGTTTCTCAGGTGCGATCGGCCAGCGGCACGAACGCCAGATCTTCCGGGCCGACGTAATTGGCGCTGGGGCGGATGATCTTGTTGTCGATGCGCTGCTCGATCACGTGGGCCGACCAGCCGGAGGTACGCGAGATGACGAACAGCGGCGTGAACATCGCCGTCGGCACGCCCATCACGTGGTACGACACGGCGGAGAACCAGTCCAGGTTGGGGAACATTTTTTTGACATCCCACATCACCGTTTCGAGGCGCTCGGCGATGTCGAACATCTTGGTCGACCCGGCCTCAAGGGACAGTTCGCGCGCCACTTCCTTGATCACCACGTTGCGCGGGTCCGACACGGTGTAGACGGGGTGGCCGAAGCCGATCACCACTTCCTTGTTCTCGACGCGGCGGCGGATGTCCGCCTCGGCTTCGTCCGGGCTTTCGTAGCGTTCCTGGATTTCCAGCGCCACTTCGTTGGCGCCGCCGTGTTTCGGGCCGCGCAGCGCGCCGATGGCGCCGGTGATGGCCGAATGGATGTCCGAGCCGGTGCCGGCGATGACGCGGGCGGTGAAGGTGGAGGCATTGAACTCGTGCTCGGCGTACAGGATCAGCGAGGTGTGCATCGCCTTGACCCAGGCGGCCGACGGTTTTTCACCGTGCAGCAGGTGCAGGAAGTGGCCGCCGATCGAGTCGTCGTCGGTGACGACATCGATGCGCTTGCCGTTGTGGCTGAAGTGGTACCAGTACAGCAGCATCGAGCCGAACGAGGCCATCAGGCGGTCGGCGATGTCGCGCGCGCCGGGCACGTTGTGGTCGTCCTTCTCGGGCAGGGTGCAGCCGAGCACCGAGCAGCCGGTGCGCATCACGTCCATCGGGTGGGCGGCGGCGGGCAAGGCTTCGAGCGCCGCCTTGACCGACTGCGGCAGGCCGCGCAGGCCTTTCAGCTTGGTTTTATAGGCCGCCAGTTCGGCGCGGTTGGGCAGCTTGCCGTGCACCAGCAGGTAGGCGATTTCCTCGAACTCGCTGGAGGTGGCGACATCGAGGATGTCGTAACCGCGGTAGTGCAGGTCGTTGCCCGTCTTGCCGACCGAGCACAGCGCCGTGTTGCCGGCGGTGACGCCGGACAGGGCGACGGATTTCTTCGGTTTGAAGGCGACGGGGTCTTTTGCGGCGGTGGTCTCGGTCATGCTGGCGGTCTCCTGAAGGCGATTATTAGAATGCGGTGCTTATTTTTCTTTGCCCTGGGCGAACAGGGCGTCGAGCTTTTGCTCGTACTCGTGGTAGCCGAGGTAGTCGTACAGGTCCATCCGGCTCTGCATGGTCGGCACCACGCTTTTCTGGGTGCCCTCGGCGCGCAGGGTCTTGTAGAAATTAAGCGCGGCCGCGTTCATGGCGCGGTAGGCGCCGCAGCAGTACAGGGCGATGTCGACGTTGTGGGCGCGCAGCTCGTCGAGCGTGAACAGGGGGGTGGCGCCAAACTCGGTGAGGTTGGCCAGGATCGGCACCTTGACGGCCGCGCGCACCTGGCTGTACTGCTCGAGCTGGTTGATCGCTTCCGGGAAGATCATGTCGGCACCCGCTTCCACGTAGGCGCAGGCGCGGTCGATGGCGGCGTTGAGGCCTTCCACGGCCAGCGCATCGGTGCGCGCCATGATGACGAAGCTCTCGTCGTGGCGGGCGTCGACGGCCGCCTTGATGCGGTCGACCATTTCGCCGGTGCTGACGACTTCCTTGCCGGGCCGGTGGCCGCAGCGCTTGGCCGAGACCTGGTCTTCCATGTGCACGGCGGCGACGTCGGCGCGGATCATGTGGCGGATGGTGCGGGCGATGTTGAAGGCGCCGCCCCAGCCGGTGTCGATGTCGACCAGGATCGGCAGCGAGCAGGTGTCGGTGATGCGCTGGGCGTCGGTGATGACGTCGTCGAGGGTGCTGATGCCCAGGTCCGGAAAGCCGAGCGAATTGGCGGCCACGCCGCCGCCCGAGAGGTAGATGGCGCGGTAGCCCGATTGCTCGGCCATGCGGGCGGTGTAGGCGGTGATGGTGCCGACCACTTGCAGTGGCGACTCTTCGGCAACGGCGCGGCGGAACATGGCGCCTCGGGATTCTCTCATCGGGTTTCTCCTCGGTTCGGTGGTGCATGGGACTGCAGTACCCTTGTATTGCAAGCGCCGTGCCAGGCGGCGGCGGCGGGACCCGCACCCTGCGCGCTTCATAATACCCTTTAAAATCAAGCGCCAAGGCACGGCTGGCAAGCACGGGCAGCCTGCCCCGATGTTGCATAGTTCGTTTCAGTTTCATTTAAATTGAAACATGAAACACGACGGCGTACAATCGACCCATGCCCTATGCCGCCCCCGCCACCGACGACCTCGACCGCCCCGTCATCTGGACCGTGTCGGTCTCGCGCCTGTCCGACCTGTTCCGCGACATCACGCTCGAGTACGACCACCTGGCCACGATCGAGCCGATCAAGCTCGGTTTCGACGACGCCGTGCGCCACATCCGCGAACGCATGGCCAGCGAACGCTGCGACGTGGTGATCGCCGCCGGCTCGAACGCGGCCTACCTGAAGGGACGCTTGTCGGCGCCCGTGGTGGTGGCGCGCGCCAGCGGCTACGACATGATGGAGGCGCTGGCGCGTGCGCGCAAAGGGGCCGAGCGCATCGGCGTGATCAGCTACCAGGCGCCGCTGGCGGCGCTGGCCGGCTTTGCCGAGACCTTCGGCGCCACCATCGCGCAGCGCACCTACGTGACGGAACAGGATGCGCGCGACCGCATTCGCGAACTCAAGGCCGAAGGGGTCACCGCCATCGTCGGCGCAGGCCTGATCACCGACCTGGCCGAGGAAGCCGGCCTGACGGGCGTATTCGTCTATTCAGCCGCCTCGATCCGCCAGGCTTTCGACGACGCCCTCGAACTGGCGCGGCAGACGGCCGCCGACGCCCGCCGCGGCCGGCGCACGGTGCTGGCCGACACCTTGCGGGCGCGCCACGGCCTGAACGATTTGAAGGGCGAATCGGCCGCCATGGAGCAGTTGCGCCAGGCGGTGGTGCTGTTCGCCCGCTCGCCGGCCACCGTGCTGATTGAGGGCGAGACGGGCACCGGCAAGGAACTGGCGGCGCAGGCGATCCACCGCGAAAGCCCGCGCGGCCGGGGCGACAACCGCCCCTTCGTGGCCGTCAACTGCGGCGCGCTGACCGAGTCGCTGCTCGAGTCCGAACTGTTCGGCCACGAGGAAGGGGCGTTCACGGGCGCGCGCCGGGGCGGCCATGCGGGCCTGTTCGAGGCGGCCAATCACGGCACCCTGTTTTTGGATGAAATCGGCGAAATGCCGCTGCCCCTGCAAACGCGCCTGCTGCGCGTGCTCGAAGAGCGCGAAGTGGTGCGGGTGGGCGGCACCCGCCCCATCCCGGTGACGGTGCGGGTGATCAGCGCCACCCACTGCGACCTGGCGGCGCGCGTGCGCGACGGGCGCTTTCGCGCCGACCTGTATTACCGGCTGGCGGTGCTGCGCCTGCCGCTGGCGCCCCTGCGCGCGCGTGCCGTCGACGTGGCGCCGCTGGCCGAATGGTCGCTCAAGCATGCCCTAGCGGCGCTGGGCGCGCGCCCCCACCCCAATCTGCACGCGGAAATCCAGGCCTGTGCCGGCCTGCTCGAACGCTACGACTGGCCCGGCAACGTGCGCGAACTGCGCAACGTCACCGAGCGCCTGGCGCTGTACCTGGCGGCCGAACCGCTGCAGGCGCTGACCCAGGCCTTCGTGCTCAAGGTGGCGCCGGAACTGGGCCGCGCGGCGCCGCCGTCGACAGCGGCGGCGGCGACCGCAGCGACGCCCTCGGTGCACGAGGTGCTGGCGCGCTTCGAGGGCCGGCGCGACGAGGCGGCGGCCTACCTGGGCATCAGCCGCACGACCTTGTGGCGCAGGCTCAGGCAGGCGGCGCGGATGACAGGCTGAAAATTTATTTTCCGCCCCCTGCATCCGATCGCATCGGCCCCGGGTAGTACTCATAGCGGCGCACAAGGCGCCCGCACTGACCTCTACAAGGATAACGCCATGACCCAAGCCCGCCTGCCATCCCTGCTCGCCCTCGCCGCCGCCGCCACCATGCTGTCGGCCTGCAGCACCATGACGCCCGCCAGCCGCTATTCGCAGGACAGCCTGCCCGACAGCATCAAGGTCCCGGCCGGTAACGTCGTCGCCATGGAAACCCGCGCCACGGGCGAACTGACCTACGAATGCAAGGACAAGGCCGCCATGCCGGGCCAGCTCGAGTGGACCTTCGTCGGCCCCAAGGCCACCCTGGCCGACCGCGCCGGCAAGGCCGTCGGCACCTATTACGGCCCACCGGCAACCTGGCAGGCGGCCGACGGCTCCAAGGTCAGCGGCACGCAACTGGCGGTGGCCCCTTCCGGTCCGGGCAATATCCCGTTCCAGCTGGTTAAGGTCAACCCCGTCAACCCCGCCAACCCCGCCAGCGGCGCCGGCGCCATGCTGGGCACCACCTACATCCAGCGCGTGGCCCTGCAGGGCGGCGCCGCCCCCGCCAGCGGCTGCAGCGCCGACACGCGCGGACAGCGCACGGTGGTGAACTACCAGGCCGATTACATCTTCTGGAAAGCGATGTAACCATCGTATTTACTGTGCGTTGTCGGGCCAGCAATTTATGCTAGGATTCCTTCGAGAATCTCCTAGCCATTTTTGACGGACTGCCTGTGCCCGACCTCGCCGACGCATTCGATTATGAAGCCGCCCTCAATGCCTGCGCCAGCGGCGACCAGTCGGCCCTGCGCCGCCTGTACGACCAGGAAGGCGCCCGGCTGCTGGGCGTGGCCCGGCGCATCGTCGTCGACGCCGCGCTGGCCGAGGACATTGTCCACGACGCCTTCATCAAGGTGTGGACCGGTGCCGCCAGCTACGACCCCTTGCGCGGCGCGGCGCGCGGCTGGATCTACACCATCACCCGCCACCTGGCACTGAACGCGGTGCGCAATGCCGCACGCGAAGTGACGGTCGACGACGATGCCGCCGCCGCCATCGACGCCCGCGCTTCGATGGCGCACTGGGCCGAGGTCAGCGACAGCTTCGCCTTTGCCTCGACGCCCGGCCAGATCGGCCTGTGCCTCGAGCAGCTCGAGCCGGTGCGCCGCAACTGCCTGCTCCATGCGTATGTCGACGGCTTGTCGCACAGCGAAATCGCCGCCCGCGTCGATGCCCCCATGGGCACCGTCAAATCGTGGATCAAGCGCAGCCTGGCTTCCTTGAAAGTGTGCCTGTCATGAGTCCTGTATCGTCCCCATCCGACCCGCTGCACGCCGAAGCGGGCGAGTACGTGCTGGGCACCCTGTCGCCGGCGGCGAAAGCCGACGTCGACCGGCGCCTGCGGCTCGATCCCGCCCTGCGGCTGGCCGTCCAGCAGTGGGAAGCGGACCTGCTGCCCCTGACGGCGCTGGTGGCGCCGGTGACGCCGTCGGCGCAGCTGTGGCGGCGCATCGCGGACAGCACGGCGCCGCCGCTGGTGCACAAGCGCCCCATGTGGGACAGCCTGGGCATGTGGCGCATGCTCACCGCCGGCTCGATGCTGGCCACGGCGGTGCTGGCCGTCAGCCTGGCCGGGCGCATGCCGGGCGGCGCCGACAAGCCCCAGTACATGGTGGTGCTGGTGGCGCCGCAGGACAAGGCGCCCGGCTACGTGGTGCAGGCGAGCGCCTCGCGCGAACTGAGCCTGGTGCCCCTGAACGCCGCCGCCGTCCCGGCCAATAAATCGCTGCAGTTCTGGACCAAGGCCGACGGCTGGGGCGGCCCGGTGTCGCTGGGCCTGGTCAAGCCGGGCCAGACCATCACCATCCCGCTCGATGCGCTGCCGAATATCCAGCCGAACCAGTTGTTTGAACTGACGCTCGAACCGGTCAACGGCTCGCCCCTGAACAAGCCAACGGGACCGATCCAGTTCATCGGCCGCGCCGTCAAAGTGATGTAATCGAACGCCTTGTAATCGAGCGCGCCTGAACGAAAAAAACCCGCCAGTGGCGTACCTGGCGGGTTTTTTACTGCGCGCGAGCGTTTATTCGATCTCGACCGTTTCAGGCGGCAAGGTCGGTGGCGGCAGTGAGTCGCCTTCCGGGAACTCGATCAGCACTTCATCTTTCTCGTTCAGATCGACGACGATCTTGCCGCCGTTGATCAGGCGGCCGAACAGCAGTTCGTCGGCCAGCGCCTTGCGGATCATGTCCTGGATCAGGCGCGCCATCGGCCGGGCACCCATCTGCGGATCGAATCCTTTCTTGCCAAGGAACTTGCGCAGTTTCTCGGTGAAGATGGCCTCGACTTTTTTCTCGTGCAGCTGTTCTTCCAGCTGCATGAGGAACTTGTCGACCACGCGCAGGATGATTTCCTCGTCGAGCGCGCGGAAGCTGATGGTGGCATCGATCCGGTTGCGGAACTCAGGCGTGAACATCCGCTTGATATCGGCCATTTCGTCGCCCGCCGCTTTCGAGTCCGTAAAGCCCATCGAACGCTTGGTCAGGCTTTCGGCGCCCGCATTGGTGGTCATGATGATGATCACGTTGCGGAAATCCGCCTTGCGGCCGTTGTTGTCCGTCAGGGTACCGTGGTCCATCACCTGCAGCAGGATGTTGAAAATGTCCGGGTGGGCTTTTTCAATTTCGTCCAGCAGCAGCACCGCGTGCGGCTTCTTGGTGATCGCCTCGGTCAGCAGACCGCCCTGGTCGAAGCCGACGTAACCGGGAGGCGCACCGATCAGGCGCGACACCGCGTGACGCTCCATGTACTCCGACATGTCGAAGCGGATCAGCTCGATGCCGAGGATGAAGGCCAACTGCTTGGCCACCTCGGTCTTGCCCACGCCCGTCGGACCGGAGAACAGGAAGGAGCCGATCGGCTTGTCCTGCTTGCCCAGGCCGGCGCGCGCCATCTTGATGGCCGACGACAGCGCATCGATGGCCGGGTCCTGGCCGAACACCACGTTGCGCAGATCGCGGTCGATGGTCTGCAGCTTGCTGCGGTCGTCCTGGTTGACCGTCTGCGGTGGGATGCGGGCGATCTTGGCGATGATTTCCTCGATTTCCGCCTTGCCGATGGTTTTCTTCTGCTTCGACTTGGGCAGCACGCGCTGGGCTGCACCCGCTTCGTCGATGACGTCGATGGCCTTGTCGGGCAAATGGCGGTCGTTGATGAAGCGCGCCGCCAGTTCAGCCGCCGTGGTCAGTGCCGACGCCGAATACTTGACGCCATGATGCTCTTCGAAGCGCGACTTCAGGCCGCGCAGGATCTGGATGGTCTGTTCGACCGTCGGCTCGTTGACGTCGACCTTCTGGAAGCGCCGCGACAGGGCGTGATCTTTCTCGAACACGCCGCGGTATTCCGTGAACGTGGTCGCGCCGATGCATTTCAACTGGCCATTGGCCAGCGCCGGCTTCAACAGGTTCGACGCGTCGAGCGTGCCACCGGAGGCGGAACCGGCCCCGATGATGGTGTGGATTTCATCGATGAACAGGATGCCGTTCGGGGTGTCCTTCAACTGCTTGAGGACGGCCTTGAGGCGCTGCTCGAAGTCGCCGCGGTACTTGGTGCCGGCCAGCAGCGCGCCCATGTCGAGTGAAAACACGACGGCGTTCTGCAGGATTTCCGGCACGTCTTCCTGGGTGATGCGCCAGGCCAGGCCCTCGGCGATGGCGGTCTTGCCCACGCCCGCTTCACCGACGAGCAGGGGATTGTTCTTGCGGCGACGGCACAGGATCTGGATGACCCGGTCGACTTCTTCCTCGCGGCCGATGAGGGGATCGATCTTGCCCTCGGCGGCAGCCTTGTTCAGGTTCAGCGTGAACTGGTCGAGCGGGCTTTCCTTCGGCTGGCCCTCGACCTGCGCCTCCTCCACCCCTTCCGAGGTCTTGGCGGCGTCGGCCTGCTGGTCCTTGCGCACGCCGTGCGAAATGAAGTTGACCACGTCGAGGCGGGTGACGCCCTGCTGGTGCAGGTAGTACACCGCGTGCGAATCCTTCTCGCCGAAGATGGCCACGAGCACGTTCGCGCCCGTCACTTCCTTCTTGCCGTTCGATGCCGACTGAACGTGCATGATGGCGCGCTGGATCACCCGCTGGAATCCCAGCGTGGGCTGGGTATCGACCTCGCCCGTGCCAGGCACGGTCGGGGTGTTATCGCCAATAAAGTTGGTCAGCGTTTTGCGCAGATCGTCGATGTTGACCGCACAGGCGCGCAAGACTTCGGCGGCCGATGGGTTGTCCAGCAGCGCCAGCAGCAAATGCTCAACGGTGATGAATTCATGCCGTGCTTGCCGTGCTTCGACAAACGCCATGTGTAGAGAGACTTCCAATTCCTGCGCAATCATACTTCCTCCATCACACACTGCAGGGGGTGACCTGCCTTGCGTGCATGCGTTAATACAAACTCCACTTTGGTACACGCGATATCTTTGGAAAACACACCGCACACGCCTTTGCCATGACGGTGAACGGAAAGCATGATCTGCGTAGCCGTTTCCCGATCCTTGTTGAAGTACTCTTGAATGACGGCCACAACGAACTCCATCGGCGTGTAGTCATCGTTCAACAATGCCACCTGGTACAGCGGCGGGGGCTTGACGACCTGCCGCTCCAGTAATTGCTCGGTATCTTGCTTGGTTGCCATACGCTTTATTCTAATGCTTTCACTCAGGTCGCGCCGCATGAACTGCAGCACTTTTATACATGTTTTCCATCTTACGCGTTTTCCGCCTGAAGCGCAGATGGCGACCTCTTTGCATAAAACAAGAGTTGGATTTCAGACTCATATGGCGAAAGTAACAAGCGCAATTTAAAAGGGCTTGACTTCAATAGTCATTCCGCCAACAATGCAGATATCGACTTGTCCGCAAATGGTCTGGTTGATAAGAAGTGAGCAGGCTGAGGAGGGGGCAAGAAGCTTCTTGCTTGATGGCTCGTGTGATTGGTTTTTTTTGAAAGTTCTTTTTATGGCAACAGGTACAGTTAAGTGGTTCAATGATTCCAAGGGTTTCGGCTTCATTACTCCTGATGACGGCGGCGAAGATTTGTTCGCGCACTTCTCCGCAATCAACATGAACGGTTTCAAGACCCTCAAAGAAGGTCAAAAAGTACAATTCGAAGTCACGCAAGGCCCTAAAGGCAAGCAAGCTTCCAACATCCAAAATGCTTAAGTAGCAAACCGGACTGTAAAAAACCCCGCCATGGCGGGGTTTTTTTTGGCCTTGTCGAACCAGGCCTGCGCCAGCGACATCGATGTGGACGGCATACTGCGCGGCCAATCCGGCCCCGCACCAGCGGCCTCACCGTGCAACTAGCAACACTGTCAGGTGCCGCTCACGCCAGGCGCAAACGCTCGCCGTGGGCGCGCGGCGAGGCCCGTTCGTCAGCAGGCGCTTGCAAGGTAAAGCGGGCGACAATTTCCCCCAGGCTGGCCGCCTGCTGGTGCAGCGACGCCGACGCCGCCGACGCCTCCTCCACCAGCGCGGCGTTCTGCTGGGTCACGCTGTCCATGTCTTCGATGGCATCGTGGATACGGCCAATGTCTCCCACCTGCAACTCGCTCGCTTCGGAGATCTCACCAATGATCGAACAGACACCGGCAACGCTGGCGACGATCTCCTGCATGCGCGCGCCCGCCAGGTCGACCAGCTGGGTGCCGGCCTCCACCCGGCCCACCGAGTCGCCGATGAGCTGCTTGATTTCTTTCGCCGCCGCCGCCGATCGCTGCGCCAGATTGCGCACTTCGGAGGCCACCACCGCAAAGCCACGCCCCTGCTCGCCCGCCCGGGCCGCTTCGACGGCCGCATTGAGCGCCAGGATATTGGTCTGGAACGCGATGCCATCGATGACGGCGATAATGTCGACGATGCGCCTGGACGATTCATTGATCGAGGCCATGGTATCGACCACTTCCGCCACCACCTTGCCACCACGCACAGCATCGCTGGACGCCGAGATCGCCAGGTCGTTGGCGCGCCGCGCATTGTCGCCACTCTGGCGCACACGCTCGCTGAGCACGCCCACGGTCGTTACCGTGCCCTGCAGGGAGACGGCCTGGCGTTCCGTGCGATTCGACAGGTCCTGGTTGCCGTGGGCAATCTCCTCCGACGCACAGGTAATGGCGTCGACCCCGACCTGCACCTGCGCCACCGCGTCGTGCAGACGCACCATCATGCCATCGAGCGACTTGCCAGCCGGACTGTTGGCGGCCGCCTGGTCGCCGCGCAGGTCGATGGTACCGGCCGCGCCGGCCGACATCGTCGCCACCCGGGCGCCCAGTTCGGCCGCCTGCACCGCTTCACGCCGCAGCAGCAGCGCCAGATAACACAGCACCGCCGACTCGACGACGACGTAGGATGCATGGATCAACACCTGTTTGAAGCCGGGCTCGCTCATGCAGCGCACGCCGTAACCGAGTTCCTGCAGGTAGCTGAAACTGAGGTGATGGAGCGCGATCACCGCCGCCGCCACCACCACCACCATCGGGTCGCGATAGCACAGCAGAAAGGCCAGCAATACGAAAATGCCGAAATGCAGCTCCGTGGCGCCTGCCGCCTGATGGATGTGCAATGCGGCAAACACCATCAAGGCGCCACCAGCGACCATCGCCGTGCTGCGGCGCCCGCCGCGGGCGAGCACGAGGGCGGTGGGAATCGCCGCCGCCGGAAAACCGACCAGCAAGGCCCAGCTCAAGGTGTCGTGCAGCGGCGACAAGGCGAGCGCCATCACGAACAGCCCCCACAAGATGATGCACATGAGGCGGTCGGCCGAACGTGCGTGCTGTCGTAAAGAATCCGTGAGGGTCGATGTGGTCATGATATGGGCGTTGAAAAATGGGAGGAGACAGCGATCGTTCACGCTGCATGGCGGTTTGCAGCACGTATCGCACCCTGCTGTTGCCAGCTATGACGGACAAAAGTAGGTTTGGGGCAACAGTTGAGATTGTAGCGTGAATTTGATAGTTTTCCATAGGCAATTATAATTACCGATATTTAATGGCGAAAATGCTATCAAACGGGGCGAAAAAAAGCCCCAGAGCATTTCTGCCTGGGGCTGATCCGATTCAGCTTCCAAAATTCTTGGCAAGACTACATATGTTCGATCATCACGTCGCCAAAGCCGGAGCACGACACCTGGGTGGCGTCCTCCATCAGGCGGGCGAAGTCGTAGGTGACGCGCTTGGAGGCGATCGCTCCCTGCATCGAGGTGATGAGCAGGTCGGCCGCCTCGGTCCAGCCCATGTGGCGCAGCATCATTTCGGCCGACAGGATCATCGAACCGGGATTGACGTAGTCCTTGCCCGCGTACTTGGGCGCGGTGCCGTGGGTGGCTTCGAACATGGCGATCGAATCGGACAGGTTGGCGCCCGGCGCGATGCCGATGCCGCCCACCTGGGCCGCGAGCGCGTCGGAAATGTAATCGCCATTGAGGTTGAGGGTGGCGATGACGCTGTATTCGACGGGGCGCAGCAGGATTTGCTGAAGGAAGGCGTCGGCGATCGAGTCCTTGATGACGATGTCGCGTCCGCTCTTGGGATTTTTCAGCTTCATCCACGGTCCGCCGTCGATCAGCTCGGCGCCGAATTCCTTCTGTGCCAGCGCATAGGCCCAGTCGCGGAAGCCGCCTTCCGTGTATTTCATGATATTGCCCTTGTGGACAATCGTCACGGAAGGCTTGTCGTTGTCGATGGCGTACAGGATCGCCTTGCGCACCAGGCGCTCGGTGCCTTCGATCGACACCGGCTTGATGCCGATGCCCGAGGTGTGCGGGAAGCGGATCTTGGTCACGCCCATTTCATTGATCAGGAAGTCGATCAGTTTCCTGGCGCCTTCGCTGCCCTGCTGGTATTCGATGCCGGCGTAGATGTCTTCGGAGTTCTCGCGGAAGATCACCATATTGGTCTTTTCCGGCTCTTTCATGGGCGACGGCACGCCCGTGAAATAGCGCACCGGGCGCAGGCACACATACAGGTCGAGCTGCTGGCGCAGCGCCACGTTGAGCGAGCGGATGCCGCCGCCGACGGGCGTGGTCAGGGGCCCCTTGATGGAGACGATGTAATCCTTGACCGCCTCCAGCGTTTCCTCGGGCAGCCAGACATCGGGGCCATAGGTGGCGGTGGCTTTTTCGCCGGCAAAAATTTCCATCCAGCTGATCTTGCGCTCGCCCCGATACGCCCTGGCGACAGCCGCATCGACCACCTTGATCATCACGGGCGTGATGTCGACGCCGGTACCGTCGCCCTCGATGAAGGGGATGATCGGATTGACCGGGACCGTCAGCGAGTAGTCGGCGTTGACGCGGATTTTCTGGCCGTCGGCCGGGACGGTGATATGTTGGTACATCGTGCTCTCCCAATTGACACAGGATCGGCGCGCATTGCGCCGCCTGTCTTCGATAAGATATAAGATTCGTGTCTTGCATTATGCACCAGCTGTTTGTACGCTGCCATGATTTCAGCCCCGCGCCGCGTGCCGCCCTCCCCCATTCCATTGCGCTCCCATGCCCCTGATCCTTTTCAATAAACCGTTCCAGGTCCTGTGCCAGTTCACCCCGCAGGACGGGCGCGAATCGCTGGCCGACTATCTGGCCATTCCCGGTATCTATCCGGCCGGCCGGCTCGACGCCGACAGCGAAGGCTTGATGCTGCTGACCGATGACGGCATGCTCCAGCATAAAATCGCCCATCCCGACCACAAGGAAGCAAAAACCTACCTGGTGCAGGTGGACGGGCTGGTCGAGGCTGCCGCCCTGGCGCGCCTGCAGTTGCCGCTCGACCTGGGCGACTTCGTGACCAAGCCGTGCCGCGCCGTCCAGATCGCCGAGCCGGCCTGGCTGTGGCCGCGCAATCCGCCCATCCGTGCGCGCGCCGACAAGCCCACCAGCTGGATCGCGATCACGCTCGAAGAAGGCAAGAACCGCCAGGTGCGGCGCATGACGGCGGCGGTGGGCCTGCCCACGCTGCGACTGGTGCGCAGCAGCATCGGGCCGTTTTCGCTGGCCACCCACCCCCTGCTGCCGGGCGAGCACCTGGCCGTCACCGCATATGTGTGATGGGTGAAGCGAAAAAAACCCGCCGCGGTCAAACTGACCGGGCGGGTTTTTTTTGAAGGGGCAAGGGCGCCGTGGCGCCGTGCCGCCAGTTACCCCAGTGCCGCGATGGCGCTGTTGAACGTCGCGCTCGGGCGCATTGCCGCCGACACCTTCGCTTCGTCGAGCAGGTAGTAACCGCCCACGTCGACCGGTTTGCCCTGCACGGCCAGCAACTCGGCGACGATGGTCGCTTCGTTGTCGGTGAGCGACTTGGCCAGCGGCGCGAAGTGCGCGGCCAGGTCCGCGTCGTCGGTCTGCGCGGCCAGTTCCTGCGCCCAGAACAGCGACAGGTAGAACTGGCTGCCGCGGTTGTCGAGCTCGCCCGTTTTCGGCGAAGGCGACTTGCGGTTGTCGAGCAGCTTGCCGGTGGCGGCGTCGAGCGTTTTGGCGAGGATCTTGGCCTTGGCATTGCCCGTCTTGATGCCCAGGTCCTCGAACGACACGGCCAGCGCCAGGAACTCGCCCAGCGAATCCCAGCGCAGGTGGTTTTCTTCCACCAGTTGTTGCACGTGCTTGGGGGCCGAACCGCCGGCGCCCGTTTCGTACATGCCGCCGCCGGCCATCAAGGGCACGATCGACAGCATCTTGGCGCTGGTGCCCAGTTCCATGATGGGGAACAGGTCGGTCAGGTAATCGCGCAGGATGTTGCCGGTGACGGAAATGGTGTCCAGGCCGCGGCTGAGGCGTTCGAGCGTGTAGCGCATGGCGCGCACTTGCGACATGATCTGGATGTCCAGGCCGCTCGTGTCGTGATCCTTCAGGTAGGTCTTGACCTTGGTGATCAGCTCGTTTTCATGGGGACGGTACGGGTCCAGCCAGAACACGGCAGGCATGCCGGAATTGCGCGCGCGCGCCACGGCCAGCTTGACCCAGTCGCGGATCGGCGCGTCCTTGACCTGGCACATGCGCCAGATGTCGCCCTGCTCGACGTTTTGGCTCAGCAACACTTCGCCCGTTGCCAGGTCGGTGATGTTGGCCACGCCCGCTTCGGCGATTTCAAAGGTTTTGTCGTGCGAGCCGTATTCCTCGGCCTGCTGGGCCATCAGGCCCACGTTTGGCACCGTGCCCATGGTTTTCGGGTCGAACGCGCCGTGCCATTTGCAGAAATTCAGGATTTCCTGGTAAATGCGGGCAAACGTGCTCTCGGGGATGACTGCCTTGACTTCCTTCAGGCGGCCGTCGGCGCCGTACATCTTGCCGCCGGCGCGGATCATGGCGGGCATCGACGCATCGACGATGACGTCGTTGGGCGAATGGAAATTGGTGATGCCCTTGGCCGAATCGACCATCGCCAGCGCCGGACGGTGTTCCTGGCAGGCGTGGATGTCGCGCACGATTTCATCGCGCTGCGACACTGGCAGGTCGGCGATCTTGTTGTACAGGTCGGCCATGCCGTTGTTGACGTTCACGCCCAGGCTGTCGAACAGGGCGCCGTGCTTTTCAAACGCTTCCTTGTAGAACATGCGCACGCAGTGACCGAACACGATCGGGTGCGACACCTTCATCATGGTGGCCTTGACGTGCAGCGAGAACATCACGCCGGTGTCCTTGGCGTCCTCGATCTGCTCTTCGTAGAACTTGAGCAGCGACTTGAGGCTCATGAACATGGAATCGATGATTTCCCCGTCGAGCAGCGTCACCTTCGGCTTGAGCACGATGGTCTTGCCGCTGGCGGTGATCAGTTCCATCTTGACGTCGCGGTTGCCCTGGACGGTCAGCGATTTTTCGCCATGGTAGAAATCGCCTTCGATCATGTGCGACACGTGGGTGCGCGACGCGGCCGACCACTTGGCCATCGAATGGGGATTCTTGCGCGCGTATTCCTTGACGGCGCGGGGAGCGCGGCGGTCAGAGTTGCCTTCACGCAGGACCGGGTTGACCGCCGAACCGATGCACTTGCCGTACTTGAGCTTGATGGCTTTTTCTTCGTCCGTCTTCGGCTCGGCCGGGTAGTCGGGAATGTCGTAGCCCTTGCCCTGCAGTTCCTTGATGGCCGTTTCCAGCTGCGACACGGAGGCGCTGATATTGGGCAGCTTGATGATGTTCACTTCCGGCGTCAGGGTCTTCTGGCCCAGGTAGGCCAGCGAGTCCGACACCCGTTGCTCGGGCGCGAGGCGCTCCGGGAAGGTGGCCAGGATGCGGGCGGCGACCGAGATGTCGCTGGGCTCGACGGTGATGCCGGCGGCCTTGGCGAAGGTGCTTACCACTGGCAGGAAGGCGTGGGTCGCCAGCAATGGCGCCTCGTCGGTCAGGGTGTAGATGATGGTCTGATCACTGCTCATGCGCTTTTCCTCGGTGTTGGCGAACGTTGTCGCGATGGTGAAGCTGAATTGAAGATCGGTGGCTATTATCCCACGTCACTTTCATCCATGTAAAAACAGAAGCGAAAAAACCCGCCGGACCAAAGATCGGGCGGGTCTTTCAAGCAAGAAGCTGCCGGCGCGGACTGGCCGCGCACACGATCGCCAATTAAGCCGACAGTGCTTTCAGGGCAGCTGCAAGGCGGCTCTTATGGCGAGCAGCCTTGTTCTTGTGAATGATTTTTTTGTCAGCGATGCTGTCGATCTTCGACACGGAGGTCTGGAAAATCGTGGTCGCGGCGGCTTTGTCGCCAGCCTGGATCGCTTTACGCACTGCCTTGATAGCGGTGCGCAGGGTCGAACGCTGCGACGAATTGTGTGCGTTCTGCTTAACTGCTTGACGAGCGCGCTTGCGTGCTTGTGCGGTATTTGCCATGGAATTTCCTAAAACGGGGTCAAGTTGCGTTTGCAAACACAAGCGTTTGCCAGGTCGGCCCGCCCCATGTTCCGGACGTGCTCGCTGCCAAACCAGTGCCTGTCAAACAAATGTGTCTGCGTAACAGAATTCTGTACAGCCTTCGATTATAGCGGCAAATTGCGATGCGGGCAATTCAAAAATGTGGCGGGGCACGACGGACCGTCCGCGGCCAGTGTTGCCGGGCTATAATCTCGCGCCATGAACTTGCTCAAAACCCTCGCTGCCATTTCCAGCATGACCATGCTGTCCCGCGTCACCGGCCTGTTGCGCGAGAGCCTGTTCGCGCGCGCCTTCGGCGCTTCGGCCTACTCGGACGCCTTCATTGTCGCCTTCCGTATTCCCAACCTGCTGCGCCGCCTGTTCGCCGAGGGCGCGTTTGCCCAGGCCTTCGTGCCGATTCTATCCGAATACAAGACCCAGCACGGGCACGACGCCACCAAGGTGCTGGTCGACCATGTCGCCACCACGCTGGTGTGGGCCACCGTGCTCACCAGCCTGGTCGGCATCGTGTTCGCCCCCGCGCTGATCCTGCTGATCGCCACCGGGCTGGAAAAAAACACCGAGGCGGTGTGGATGACGCGCCTGATGTTCCCTTACATTGCCTGCATGTCCTTCGTGGCGCTGGCCGGCGGCGTGCTCAATACCTGGCGCCAGTTCAAGATTCCCGCCTTCACGCCCGTGCTGCTCAACGTTGCCTTCATCCTCGCCTCGCTGTTCCTGGTGCAGTTCCTCGATACACCGATTTACGCGATGGCCATCGCCGTGCTGGTGGGCGGCCTGCTGCAGGTGGGCCTGCAACTGCCCGCCTTGCGCAAGATCGGCATGCTGCCGCGGCTGGCCTTCAATCCCCTGACGGGCCTGCGCGACCCCGGCGTGCGACGCATGCTGCGCAAGATGGGACCGGCCGTGTTCGCCGTCTCGGCGGCGCAGATCAGCCTGATGATCAACACCAATATTGCCTCGCGCCTGGCCGCCGGCAGCGTCTCGGCCCTGTCGTATGCGGACCGGCTGATGGAGTTTCCCACTGCCATGCTGGGGGTGGCGCTGGGCACCATCCTGCTGCCCAGCCTGTCGAAGGCCAATGCGGAAGCCGACACCACCGAATATTCCGCCCTGCTCGACTGGGGCCTGCGCCTGACCTTCCTGCTGGCCGTGCCCGCCGCCGTCGGCATGGCCACCCTGGCCGAACCGCTGATCGCCACGCTGTTTCATTACGGTAAATTCGACGCGGCCGATGTGGCCGCCTCCGCCCTGCCCCTGACTGCCTACAGCGCCGGCCTGATCGGCATCATCCTCGTCAAGACGCTGGCGCCCGCGTTTTATGCGCGCCAGGACATCAAGACGCCCGTGCGCATCGCCATTGGCGTGCTGGTCGCCACCCAGTTGATGAACCTGGTCTTCGTGCCGCGCCTGCAAGTGGCGGGACTGGCGCTGTCGATCGGCCTGGGCGCCTGCCTCAATGCGCTGTGCCTGTACCTGGGTCTGCGCCGCCGCCAGATCTACACGCCGCAGCCGGGCTGGTTCGGCTTTGTGCTGCGCCTGCTCATTGCCGTCTGCGCGATGGGCGCGCTGTGCTGGTACGCGCAGTCGCTGGTGGACTGGCCGGCCATGCGCGCCCACGCCTGGCTGCGGGCGGGCACGCTGCTGGCCATCATCAGCGCGGCCGCCGTCCTGTATTTCGCCGTGCTGATGGCGCTGGGCTTCCGGGTCCGCCACTTCAAACGGCGCGCCGACTAAGCCAAGCCAACGGCGCCGCCCTCAGTCGCGCCGCACCGGCCGCACCGTCGGTGTCTCGGTGCGGCCATCGTCCTCTTCCGGCTTGGGCTCTTCCACGATCACCTCGGGCACGGGCGCCACTTCGACCGGCGCGCTCGCTTGCGCCGGCGCCGGCGCCGGTGAAGGCGCGGGCGCGGGCGCGGGCGCCGCCCCCGGTTCGGGCGCCACCGGCGCCGTGCCGGCCACCGCCGGAAACAGCGAGGCGGACGACGCTGGCGCCCGCTGCCCCGACTGCGGCACGCTGGGCGCAGGCCCGCTTGCCACAAAATGCCAGTCCGAAATATGCTGCCGGTTGTCGAAGCCCAACAGGCGCGCGTCAAAGTTGGCGATTTTCAAGGGCTGCAACGGCGACTTGCTGTACACCGCCACGATGCCTTTCTGGTCGCCCAGCCAGACGATGCCCCAGTCGGTGCTGCCGGTGATGGGGTCGATGAAAATCTTGCGCAGGTGACGGCGGATGGCGGGGCTGCGCGTGTCTTTCAACAAGTCCTGCAGGGTCGGCGGCTGGGTCGGCTGGCCGGCCGGGGTGGCGGCGGCGTAACTGGTGAGAGCCTCGGCGAAGGCGGTGCCGACATACAGCAGCTCTTGCTCGGCGGCGGCGCGGCGCAGCAGGGCGTCGATCTTCAGGGTGGCCGCGCCCACCAGGCCCAGCACCGTCACCAGGATGATCATCCCCAGGTAAGTAAAGCCGCCTTGGCGCGCGGGTTTCACTTACCAGTCCGCGTAAGGTCTGCCGTTGCGGTCATTGCCCGCCGCGCCACTCTTGATGGTGTAGACCGCCCCCTTGCTGCCATCCTCGGGCGGCACCACGATCCACGTCGTCGCACTCTCGGTGAGCGGATCGAGCGGCACGGCGCGGATGTACTTTTTTTCGACCAGTTGCTCGAGCGAGTCGGGATAGCGGCCCGTGTCGCTATAGAACTGGTCGATGACGGCGCGGGTGTTGCGCAGGTTGTCGGCCAGGATGGTGTCCCTGGCGCTGTCGATGCTGGGAAAAAAGCGCGGCACGGCCAGCGTCAGCAGCAAGGCCACGATGCCGAGCACCACCAGCAGTTCAATCAGGGTAAATCCGCGCGCGCGCCTTGCTGCCTGCATCAGTGTTTCCATCGTTTTTTTACCACTTGCGGTAGGGGATGCCGTTCAGGCCCGTGCGCTCGGACATCGACAGGACATCATAGACATCGTCGCCCTCGCGCGGATCGGCCGCCTCGCTGGCGTAACTGCGCCGCCCCCAGGTGTCGGCGTCGGCCTTGTCGGCGTCGCCGCCGAACGGGTCGCGCGGCAGGCGGCGTAAAAAATAGACCTTGGCGCGCCTGGCGCTGCGCAGGTCGATCACGCCCTCGACCAGCACCTCCAGTTTCGGCGGGTAGCCGGTGGCGCCGGCCGCCTTGGCGATGCGACCTTCGTCGCTGGCCTTCTTGTAGGCGTCGATGGCGCCGCGGATCTCGCGCAGCGCCACCCGCAACTCCTGCTCGTGGCGACGCTGGATGGTCACCTGGGCGGCCGGCGCGACGATGGTCGCCAGCAGCGCCAGGATCGCCAGCGTCACCAGCAGTTCGATCAGCGTGAAGCCGCGTGCTTTCATCGCACCGGCGGGGCGACGACGGGGGCGCCCGGGGCCGGCGCCGCTGGCGTGGGCGGCAGACCGACCGCCGGCGCCAGGTTCGGCAAGGTGGCGCTGGGCAGCACCACCGGCCCGGGCGGCTCGGCCACCGGCCGGATGGTATGCGGCGTCGTCACCGTCACCGTGGCGGGCGCCAGCGGCGCGGCCGGGCGGGCCGGCGGCGCCACCACCGAGGCGCCGCCGGCGGTGCCGACGGCGCCGGGCACCGTCGGTACGGTCGCCGTGACGGGCGTCTCGGGACGGCGGCGGAAGCTGCCCTCGGTGCCGGCGTTGAATTCGGCCGCGTTCAGGCCCGGACGCTGGATGTTGCGCACCAGGTGCGGGGTGATCGACAGCACGATCTCGTTCTTGTCCGTGCTGTCGTGGCCGACGCCGAACAGGCGACCGACGATGGGCAGACTGCCCAGCAAGGGCACCTTGCTGCCGCTGCTGCGGTCCTCGTTGCTGATCAAGCCGGCCAGCACCTGGTTTTCGCCGTCTTTCAGCTGCAGCATGGTGGTGGCCGAACGGGTGCCGATGCGGTACGCCACCGAGCCCGACTTGGTGACCACGGAATCGACCAGGTTCGACACCTCCAGTGCCACCCGGATCGCCACCTCGTTATTGAGGTAGATGGTCGGCTCGACGTTCAAGGTCAGGCCCACATCGACATAGCTGACCGACTCCGAGGCGAAGCCACCGCTGGTGCCGGGGGTGATGATGGTGGTGATGACGGGAACCTTGTCGCCGATGACGACCTTGGCCTTCTCGCGGTTACGCACGCGGATGCGGGGATTGGCCAGGGTGTTGGAGTCGCCGTCGGTCTTGTTGGCGGTGATGGTGGCACTGAGGGCGGTGACGCCGATGGTGCCACCGTTGAGGTTACGCAGGGTGTCGATGGTGATGCCGCCACCGGTGGTGCTGGTGAGCGGCGAGAACCCCACGCTGCCGGGCCAGCCGATGCCCAGGTCGAGCAGGCGGCTGCGCTTGATCTCGAGGATCTCGACATCGAGCATCACTTCCGGTTCGGCCACGTCCTGCAGGGCGACCAGGCGGGTGGCCAGCTTGATCGCTTCCGGGCTGTCGCGCAGGATTACCAGGTTGAGCTTTTCATCGACGACGACATCGCGCGACTTCAAGATGGTCTTGAGGGTGTTGGCCACGTTCTTGGCGTCGGCGTTGGCCAGGAAGAAGGTCTTGACCGTCATCTCCTGGTATTCCTTGAGCTTGGCGGCGACGTTGGGGAAAACCAGGATGGTGTTGCCGTCCATGATTTGCTGCTCCAGCTGGTTACTCACCAGCAGATAATAAACCGCCTGCTCCACCGTGCTGTTCTTCAGAAAAATCGAGGTGCGCTGGTCGGTCTTGACGTCCTTGTCGAACAGGAAATTCAAGCCGGACCGGCGCGAGATCACCTCGAACACCTGCTTGAGCGAGGCGTCGCGAAACTCGATATTGATCGGCAGCTTGTAGGCCGCCGCCAGGCCCGCATCGGGCGCCGCCGCCAGGGTCCTGTCGGTGACCTCGGCCAGCAGCAGGCGCGCCGGCTCGTGCGCCGGGCGCTCGGCCAGGATCGCGTTCAACTTCTGGCGCGCCGTTTCATACTCCTTGCGCGCGAACGCGGCCTGCGCCTCGCCCAGCAGGCCGGCCTGGCGCGCATCGGCCTCGAGCAGGCGCAGGCCGGCGCGCGCCCGTTCGTTGGCCGGCTCGAGCGCCAGCGCGCGCCTCAGGCTGAGCATCGCCACCTGCGGACGGCCCTCGGCGAGCTCGCGCTCGGCCTGCTCATTGAGGCGATTCGTGCTGCCATCGCGCGCCTGCAAATAGGCCGCCTTGTACTGTGCGTTGCCCGGCTCGGCGGCGATCGCCTCGCGGTACTTGAGCAGGCCCGCTTCGACCTGGTCGGCGGCGACGAGCTTCTGGCCGTCGTTGTATGCCATCTGGCCGGCGCAGCCGGACAGCGCCAGCGTGAGCGCGGCAGCAAGCGCAAGCCGGACCGGGTAGGGACGGCAAAAATCGGATGGCATCACTCGGGTACTCCAATATTGATCTGTTGGACCTGCTTCAAGGGCAGGTAAGTCAGGGTCATCCATGGCGGGGCGATGGCGTCGACGCGATACAGGCCGTCGATCACCATCTGCTGGCGCACGATCAGCGTCTCGCTGCCGCGCGCCAGGAACACCTCCCAGGCGCCGTTTTCCTGCGCCTTGCCCAGAAAAACAAACGGCAGCGGCGGCGCCACCGGCGGCGGCGGCGGCGGTTTCGACGGCGGCGGTGGCGGCGGGGTCCAGTTCTGCACGGCGAACGCGCCGCCGCCGTCGCCCTGCCCCATCGCCGGCGCCATCAACTGCTCGCGCGGCACCAGTGCCAGCAGCACCGGCGCGGCCGCTTTCGTGCTCGCCGTGGCGGCCGTGCGCGCGGCCGGCACGGCCGGTGCGGTCGGCGGCGCAATGGTGCTCTTGCGCGGTGCCGCTTCGACCAGCTCGCCCGGCGCCGACTTGTCGCCGAAAAACGCAAACGCGGCGGCGACCGCCAGGGTGGCGCCCAGCACCAGTTGACGGGGCTTCATGGCGTCGCCTGCAAATACAAGGTCAGGCGCACGCGCGCTTCCACGCCCGGCTGGCCGATGCTGTCGCGTTTAAAGCTGATGTCGTCGAGCGAGGCGAAGGGAATCGCGCGCAGGGCCGCCATGGCGAACTGCCAGATGGCGCCGTAGCTGCCCCTGACGGGCAAATTGACTTGGTAGGTGCCAAAGCCGCCCTCGCGCACGCTGGCGCTCTTGTACTCGCCCTGGTTGAGCACGATGCCGCTTTTCGCCGCCAGCGCGAACAAGGTACCCACCTGCTGCTCGACGTCGCGGCGCTCGCCCAGCACCTGCTGGAATTGGGCCAGGTTGGCGCCGGCGGCCGCGGGCGCGGCCAGCGCCAGCGGCGCCGCGACCACGGGCGCCAGCGGCGCCGGCATGGCCGCCGCGCTCAGCGCGGCGACCCGGCGGTCGCTTTGCGCCGTGCGCAGCGGCAGCAGCACGGCCAGCGCCAGCACGCCGGCCAGCGGCAGCGCGACGGCGGCGACCGGCAGCGGCCCGCGCGCCACCAGCCACAGGCGCCAGCGCAGCATCAGGGCGGCGCCGTTCATGGCGCGCGCCCAGCCGGATGGGCCAGGCCAGGACTTGACCAGCTGGCGTCGACCTCGAAGCGCAGCGGCCGGTTCGGGTCGAGCTCATTGATTTCGTGGCGCAGCAGGACGACGTCGCCAAACAATTCCTGGCCCTTGAGCTGTTCAACGTAAGCGATCATCGATTCGGCATCCTTGGTCTCGGCGGTGATTTTCACGCTGCGGCGGCGCGCATCCGGTTCCAGCCCCAGCAGCGCGACGCTGGCCGGGGTGGCGGCGCCGACGGCCTCGCGCAAGGCGGGCCATGGCAGATTCAATTGCAAGATGGCGCCGTTGACGGCGCTGGCCTGGGCCGCGCCGATGTCCACCGCCGGAACGGCCCGGGCAATGGCGGCGGCGGCGGCAGCCGGCGCGGCGATGCTGGCGCGCACCGCGGCCAGCTGCTCGTCGAGCGCGCGCTGGCGCGCCAGCATCTGCCCGCCCAATGCCAGCGCGGCGCCGCACAGGACCACGCCCAGCCCCAGCACGGTCCAGCCGCGCGGTCCCAGCCGGTACCAGCTGCGCGCCAGCGAAGGCGCGGCGAAATCGATGGCGACGCGCTTCATGCGGCGCTCCCGGCGCCGGCCAGCCGGGCCAGCGGGGAAGCGGTCGCGTCGGCCTGGTCCAGCAGCACGCAGCCGGGCAGCGCGGCCCATGCCGCCGGCGCTGCACCGCACAGGCGCAAGCGCTCGGGCGCCGGCCGATTCAGGCGCAGCGCCTCGCGCGCCAGCTGGCCTTGCAGCCAGGCCGAAGGGGCGCTGGCCGCGGCGTCGATGGCCAGCGCGCGCATGGCGACGATGCCGCCATCGCACACGCCCAGGGTCAGCACGCCGTCGTGCACCACGCCGAACCAGTCGCCGGCGGCCAGGCCCGCGCGCCAGCGATTAAACAGCACCACGAACTGCGGCGCCACCTCGATCAGGCGCATGGCGTGGGCGCTGGTGGCCTGCTGCAGCGCCGCCACCAGCGACACGGGAATGGCGGCGGCCAGGAACGGCCGCGTCAACTGCCAGTCGGCGCGCAACTGCCAGCCGGCCGCCGGTTCGCCGTACAGTTGCTGGAAGCGCAGCGCGGCGGCCGCTTCCAGGTCGGCCATGCGTGCGCAGGCGGGCGGCGGCGTCACCTGCCAGAAGCGCACCAGCTCATCAGCCAGCACCACCGACAGCGGCCAGCCGTCGCGCTGGGCGTCATTTAACAGCGCTGTCACGGCGCCCGCCAGGGCAACTGGAAAGGCGTGGCTGGCGTCGAGCGGCAATTCGGCCAGCAGCGTCGCCTCGCGGCCCCAGCGCCGGGTTTCCAGCAGGGCGACGCCGTCGGCCGATATCCCCAGCCGCAAGGCATGTCCGAATTTTTTACGCATGCAAGGTCACCCGTTTGATCTCCGCAATCGTGGTCAATCCCCGCTGCACCAGGTCGAGCGCGGCCAGGCGCAGGCTGCGGGTGCCGTTGGCGTGCGCCGCCGCCTTGATCTGGCGAATCGGCTTCTTGTCGACGATCAGCTCGCGGATTTCGTCGTTCAGGGTCAGGATCTCGGCGATCGAGCGGCGCCCCTTGTAGCCGGTGCCGCGGCAATCGCCGCAGCCTTTGCCCTGCTTGAATTCGAAGTGCCCGACGTCGGCCCGCGCCAGGTTGACCGAGGCCAGTTCGGCGTCGTCGGGCCGGTAGGCCAGCGCGCAGTGCGGGCAATTGGTGCGCACCAGGCGCTGCGCCCAGATGCCGTTGAGGGCCGAGACGAACGCGTAGGGGTCGATGCCCATGTGGGTGAAGCGGCCAAACACGTCGAACACATTATTGGCGTGCACGGTGGTGAGCACCAGGTGGCCCGTCAGCGCCGACTGCACCGCGATTTCCGCCGTCTCGCGGTCGCGAATTTCGCCCACCATGATTTTATCGGGGTCGTGGCGCAGGATCGAGCGCAGGCCCTTGGCGAACGTCAGCCCCTTTTTTTCGTTGACGGGGATCTGCAGGATGCCGGGCAACTGGTACTCGACCGGGTCCTCGATGGTGATGATCTTTTCGCGGCCGTTGTTGATCTCGGTGAGCGCCGCATACAGGGTGGTGGTCTTGCCGGAACCGGTGGGCCCCGTCACCAGCAGCATGCCGTAGGCTTCCTGCGCCAGGCCGCGCAGGGTCGCCAGCGACGGCGCGTCGAAGCCCAGCGCCTCGAGCGTGAGTGCGCCATACGCTTCGATCATGGCGCGCTTGTCGAGAATCCGGATGACGGCGTCCTCGCCATGAATGCTGGGCATGATCGACACCCGCAGGTCGATCTCGCGCTGGTTCGACTCGACCCGGAAGCTGCCGTCCTGCGGAATGCGGCGCTCCGAGATATCGAGTTCGGCCAGCACTTTCAGGCGCGAGATCACCTGTTCGGCCACTTCGATGCCGTTGACCGAGGTGGCGTGATCGAGCACGCCATCGATGCGGTACTTGACGGCCAGGCCCAGCGCCGTGCTCTCGAGGTGAATGTCGGAGGCGCCCGCTTTCAGGGCATCGTACAGGGTCGAATTGACCAGCCGGACGGCCGGGCTGGCCGCTTCGTTGACCGAGGCGAACGACAGCACGGCGGTGGTCTTGCCTTCGCGCTTGCCGTCGGCCACGCCGGGGGTGAGCGTATCGACGGCGCGTGCCGATTCCTCGTGCTTGCTCAGGTAAGCCTGGATGTCGGCGGCCAGCGCCAGCCGCGTTTGCAAGGGCGCGCGCGCGCTGGCGCCGGCGCGCGCGCCCAGCCAGGTTTGCAGGTCGAGGTCGAACGGGTCGGCCACCACGCCGATCAGCTCGCGCGAAGGACTGCGCAACAGCACGCAGCGGCGCGCCAGCGCCTGCGCCAGCGGCAGCAGGTCGAAGGCGGGCGCATAGGCGAGCATGTCGGCCGTCTCGGCCACCACCAGGCCAAACGGCGCCGCCAGTGCGCGCACGAGCTGGCGCGGCTCGAGGCCGGTCTCGCCTTCGAGTTCGTCGACCAGGGTGCGACCGGCGCGGGCACTGGCCGCGCGCGCGCGCGCCAGCACGGCGGGATCGATGGCCAGGATGCCTGACACAGTGGCTGGGGCGTTCAAGACATGTCTCCGGCGAGGTCGAAAATCGGCATATACAACAGCACCACGATGGCGCCGACGATCAGGCCGATGGCGGCCATCAGCAAGGGTTCAAAGGTGCGGGTGAAGCGGTCGATCCAGCGGCTGATTTCGCCGTCGTAGAACGCCGCCGACTGGGTCAGCATGGGCCCCATGTCGCCGGTGCGTTCGCCCACCCGCAGCATGCGCAACGAAATCGGCGTGGTCAGTCCGTTCGCTTCGAAGGCGCTCGACAGCGGCAGCCCCGATTCGATCGCCAGGCGCGCCTGCTGCAGGCCGGCGCGCACGCTGGCCGTCGCCATCGACTGCACCGTCTCGATGGCCTGGACGATGGGGATGCCGCCTTCGCTGAGCATGCCCAGGGTCAGGTACAGGCGCGATAATTCATAGATGCGCACGCGCTCGCGCAAGCCCGGCACGCGCGCGAGCAGCGCGCCGATGCCGCCCTGGGCCAGCAAGTGGCGCGCACCAAACACGGCCACCCCGGCCACGCCGGCCAGGCCGGCCAGCAGCAGCACGGTGTGGTTGGCGGCGAACTGCCCCCATGACAGCAACAATCGCGACATGAACGGCAAGGTGCGCCCCGCCCCCTGGTAGACCTCGGCGAAGCGCGGCACCACGTAGGTAATCAGGAACAGGCTGACGCCGCCGCCGACGAGCAGCAGGATGGTCGGGTAGATGGCCGCGCTGGTGATCTTGCCGCGGACGGCGTCGATGCGCTGCTGGTAATCGATGTAGCGCGCCAGTGAGCGCGGCAGGTCGCTGGTCCCCTCGGCGGCCTTGACGATGCCGATGTACAGGGGCGGAAACTGATCGCCCTGCTCGGCCAGCACGCTGGAAAAGCGCTTGCCCTCGCGCAGGCCCGCCAGCAGGCGTCCCAGCACGTCGGCCAGCGCCGGATTGGCTTCCTTCTCGAGCAGCGCCTCGAGCGCTTCGACCACCCCCAGGCCCGCCGACAGCAGCGCCAGCAATTCCTGGCTGAACAGCACCAGCGACATGCCGGCGCGCCCACGGGCGCTGCCGCGGCGCTTGAGCGCGGCAACGTACAGGCCGCGCGCTTCGACCTGGCGGCGGGCATCGGCTTCGTCGAGCGCATCGATGGTCAGGCGCGAAACGGCGGCGTCGGCGCTCAGGGCGCGCACGTCAAACTGCATGAAGCGATCCGTTCGGGGTAAGCGTGCTTAGTTGGTGATGTCGGCGTCTTCGCCACTGCCGCCCGGCTGGCCGTCGCGGCCGAGCGAGACGATCTCGAATTCGCTCTTGGTGCCCGGCGCACGGTATTGGAACGGATGGCCCCACGGGTCAAGCGGCACGGCCTTCTTCAAATAGGGACCATTCCACTTCGCCCCCGCGGTGGCGGGCGCCACCAGCAGCGCGGCCATGCCCTCTTCCGTGTTCGGATAGCGGCCGACGTCGAGGCGGTAGGTGTCGAGCGACTTTTCAAAGGCGCCAATTTGCGCCTTGGCGATGGTCACTTCCGACTTGCCCAGTTGCGAGAAGTATTTCGGGCCCACGTAGGCGGCCAGCAGGCCGATGATGACGATCACGACCAGCAGTTCGAGCAGCGTGAAACCGGCACTGCGGCGGCGCGGGCAACCTGGTGTCATTGCTACATGCATCCGACCAACTCCTTGAAGTCTGTTGCGATAAATAGTGCGCCTGCCTCGACTGCGAACGCGGCGCCCGGCAGCCGTTCAAGGCTACCATGTGACGTAGCGCATCCACAATATTTCTTTCAAAAAAGGAAGAAAAAAATGTGTATTTGAACAAGGCTTTGGCCGGCTCCGCCCCAACTGCACAACGCCCGTCGGCACTTGCGCCGTTCGCCGCATCACAGCGGGGGTGGAACGATTATTTCAATGATGCAATTGATATTTGCAGGAGAACATTTTTAAGCAATATGCCATGCAAATATGTCAGCTTGATGACATTTATTATCCTAATTTGCAAAAAAGCGCTATCTTTTTAAACATCATTGAGTGCAAAAAAGCAACGCCGCATCGAGGGCACTTTTTGAACGTCTATCACAGCGCAAACCAGCTAAAATTTTTCATACGCCGAAAAAAAATGAATTTTCCACGTTGAAATAATCCTCACGGAGATTGTTTCGCTTGCTATATTTATTACCAACCCGTCACGCAACGTGTGAAATCTGCAAGATCATTGCTTCCCCACATCTGATGACATCGGGTACCACCATCATCCCTATTTTTGGAGTTTTTCTATGTTGAAGCACACGCTTTGCGCGATCGCCCTCGCCACCACTGCCCTGGCGGCCCACGCCGACGTTATCGAGAATTTCGACAAGGTGGAGAACTTGACCGGCGCCGGCTTTATCCAGAAAACCACGGGTTCGGGTTTTTTCCAGGGTAACGTCGAGGTATTCGCCGCACAGGCGGGCGCCGACAATGCCTACCTGGGCGCTGGCTACAACAGTTCGGACGCCAATGGCGTGGTCGACAACTACCTGATCACGCCCTTGCTGAGCACGACGGCCGAATGGATGGTGTCGTTTTGGGTCCGTGGGGACGTGGCCCCGGGTTACTCCGACACCTTCCAGTACGGCTACAGCACGGGCTCGACCGACATCGCCGATTTCACTTTTGGCGCCCTGATGACGGCCAAAGACGTCTGGACCAATATCAGCGACTACCGTTTCGGTACCGGCGTCGATGGCACTGTCGGCCGCCTGGCCATCCGCTATGTCGGCACCTACGACTCGTCGAGCTACATCGGCATCGACTCCCTCACGGTCGATGTGCCAGAGCCGACCAGCATGCTGCTCGCTGGCCTGGGCCTGGCCGGCCTGGCCGCCGCACGCCGCAAGAAATCCGTTTAAAGCGAACACGTTTGTAGTGCATTGCGGCGCTGCACGCAGCGCCGTTTCGAATCCCAGGAGAAGATCATGACGAACACCTTGTTGAAAATTGCGGGCGCCTGCTTCATCGCAGCGACCGCATGCGCAGCGCACGCCCAGGACGGCCAGATGGTCAGCCGCGACCCGATCACCGGCCAGTTGCGCGCCCCCACCGAAGCCGAGCGCAGCAACCTCGAGAAGATCAAGAAAGACAAAGCCCGCAGTGCACGCACCGCGCCGACCCCGACCGAGCACTTCTACCACAAGAGCGGCGCCACCGGCATCAGCGCCCCTGATGACTCGATCAGCACCGCGGTCGCGGTGATCAAGAACGGCAAAGTCGAACAAGAATGTTTTGACGGCCCGAAAGCGGCTGAAGAAGCCATCCAAAAGGGCGTCGTGCGCCCTCACGCCCACACTGCCTCGGAGTAAATAATGCGTCAGACTTTCAAAGCATTGACCTTGACCGCCATCGCCGGCGCTTCGATGATGTGCGCCACGAGCGCCTCGTTCGCTGCCGCCACCCCGGCCGCTGATCTGCCGCAAGCGACCATCATCATCCTCAACCGCGATCCGGCCGGTTACGGCTTCAACGACCCGACCCCGGTCGCGCCCGTCGGCGGCAACCCCGCCACCACGCTCGGCGAACAGCGCCTGTTCGTGTACCGCTACGTTGCCGATATCTGGCAACAAAATATCCGCAGCGCGGTGCCCATCGTGGTCAACGCCGGCTGGGAAAACCTCACCTGCGACGCCAGCTCGGCCGTGCTGGGCAGCGCCGGCGCGCGCACCTACTGGTCCGAGTTCCCGAACGGCGAGCCGAACACCTACTATCACCAGGCACTGGCGAACCGCCTGGCCGGCGTGAACCTGGCCGGCGACGGCGCCCCATCGGTGAACAATGCCGACATCAAGACCCAGTTCAATGCCCGCCTGGGCGAAGCGAACTGCCTGTCCGGCTCGCCGTTTTACCTGGGCATCGACGGCAAGGCCGGCACCAAGGTCAATTTCGTCGAAACGCTGTTGCATGAACTCGGTCACGGCCTCGGCTTTTCCCTGGGCACCACCAGCAGCTCGACCGGGTCGCGTCCGAACGGGAAAGCGTCGATCTGGGAAAAGCACATGTTCGACAATACCCAGCAAAAGACCTGGTTTGAGATGACCGCTGCCCAGCGTGTTACCTCGGGAACGAACAACCTGAAACTGGCGTGGGTGGGACCGAACGTGGCAGCGGGCCAATCGCTGCTCGCCCCGACCCCCGTGCTCAAGATCGTCACCCCCGTGGTGGGCGTGAGCGGCACCTACGACTACGGCGCGGCCGCGTTCGGCGCACCGGTGGTGTCGGGCTTTAGCTTCGGCAAAATGGCGGTCTACAAGACACAAACCGGCGAAAGCGGCCCTGGCTGCGATGCCTTCAACGCCGCCAACATCGCTGCCGTGACCGGCAAAGTGGCCATCATCAGCCGCGGCACCTGCGCTTTCTCCATCAAGGCGAAAAATGCACAGAATGCCGGTGCGATTGGCGTGCTGCTGGCCAATAATGCCAATGCGATCCTGAACCCGTCGGGCACCGATGCGACCATCACCATCCCGGTCGTGCTGGTGTCGCAGCCCGATGGCATCAAGATCGCCAACGCAGTGGCCGCCGCCGTACCGCTCGGTTCGCGCTCCACGCCAGGCGCCGTCACCGGCAGCTTCTCGGTCGATCCAACCCGCATCGCCGGCGCCGACAGCCTTGGCCGCCCCCTGCTGTACACGCCAACCGTGTTCGCCGCGGGTTCGTCGGTATCGCACTGGGACGTGACCGCAACGCCGAACTTGCTGATGGAACCGAACATCAATTCGGACCTGGGCATTATCCTGACCGCGCCGAAAGACCTGACCGTGCCGCTGTTGAAGGATATCGGCTGGTAAGACGATGACGTACTAGCGGCCCCTGCCGTTGCGGGGGGGCCGGCTGACGAAAAAAAGCCGCCTGATCGCTCAGGCGGCTTTTTTCATGGCGCTGTCAATGAAAGCGCCCTTGTCAGGGGCAGCCCTTGACGGCGACAGGCTGCAAGACCTATCCGTCCATCGCATCGAGCAACTGCAGGCTGAGGCAGCGCGCCAGCGCATGGGTGCGGTTGCTCACGCCCAGCGCCCGATAGATGCGCTGCAAATGGTTCTTGACGGTGACGGCGCTGATGCCGAGGATGAGGCCGACTTCGAAGTTGCTTTTGCCCTCGCGCACCCAGCCGAGGATTTCCCGTTCGCGCATGCTGAGCGGGCGCGCCAGGAAGACGGCGGCGGACGGCGACACAGCGCCCTTGCCCGCCACCACCTCGGCAGCGGCCACCCGCAGCAGCGCCAGGTGCAGGTGCGGCAGCAACAGGGACAGAAAATAAGCGTGCCGCTCGGTGGGCGCCGCTTGCCAGCCGCACAGGGCAAACAGGGTGCTCGTGCCAGCGATGGCGCCGCTGCCGTGCACCACCAGGTGATCCAGGCCCAACTGCTGCAGGGGGCGCCGGAACTGCCTGAGGGCCGCGTCGCCGGCGCGCCGCCCTGCCCCGGTGATGGCCGGCAAGCGCTCGCTGTCCTTGAACAGCGCCGCCAGCCGTGGCGCCAGCCCTTCCAGCGGATGGGTCAGCACGCGCAAGGCGACAGCGTCGAGCAGGCCGGCGTGTATCGGTTCAGCCCGCAACAAAGTGCCGGCGCCGTCGAGCTGCACGCATAACATCAATTGATGGGGCAACAGCGCTTGCAGCTGGCCCTGGGTCCACAGGAAAAACTGGCGCAGATCGCGCACCTTGACGGCCGCTTCGATGGCGCCGAGCAGGTATTCCTGCTCACGGGCGCTGAGGATGACGACCGCGTCCATTCAAGCCCGTTCGCGCAGCGTCAAGCCGCTTCCCAGACGAAGCGGTAACCGCTGCCGCGTACCGTCTCGATGTGCTCCTGGTGGCCGCTGGGCTGCAAGGCGCTGCGCAGGCGACCGACGTGGGTGTCGACCGTGCGCTCATCGAGAAACACGTGGCTGCCCCAGACCTTGTCGAGCAGCTGGGCGCGGCTGTGGACGCGCTCCGGATGAAGCATCAGGAAATTGAGCAGCCGGAATTCGACGCGCCCCAAGTCGATCTGGCGGGCGCCGGCCGTGACCCGGTGGGTACTCGGGTCGAGCCGCAAGCCGGCCAGTTGCACCGTGTCGACGCTCGCTTGCGGTGTGCGCCGGCGCAACAGTGCATGGATGCGCGCGAGCATTTCGCGCGCGCCGAAGGGCTTGGTGATGTAGTCGTCGGCGCCCGATTCGAGGGCCAGCACCTTGTCGTGCTCGCTGGTACGCGCGCTCACCATGATGATGGGGATGTCGCGCGCGCGCACGTGGGCGCGCAGGCGACGCACCAGCGTCAGCCCCGACTGTCCCGGCAGGTCCCACTCGAGCAATACCATGTCGGGCAAGCCGCCCTCCACCACGGCCAGCGCCAGCTCGGCGTTGGCGACGCAACTGACCCGGTGCCCGCCCTGACCGAGGTTGTAGCGGATCAACTCCTGAGTAGCGGGCTCGGCTTCGACGACCAGAATGTGTGCGGACATGGGATTCAGCCTTCAGCAAAACGTGGTGATTGTATCAATAATGTATCTATTGAACAACAGCAGTTTCACTATGCACGAAACCAGCCTGCATTGACAATACGATTTTGTTTTCGTACTCAGACGTTTACGAAATAAATACCGGCGCATCGCCGTCATCGACTGCGTGCCACCGCCTTCCACACAAAAAAAGCACCTGGACCGTTTCCGGCGCAGGTGCTGCGGGAGGTGCCGGCCGAAGCCGGCACACGCATGGGCTGTTTAGCCCTGGCGACGCTTGACCATCACGCCCATCAGGGCGAAGGCGGTGAGCATGAGCAGCAGCGCGGCTGGCTCAGGCACCTCGGTGGCACCGTTGGCAGTGATCGTGATCAAGTCATTGCTCCCCATCAAGCTGATACGGTCGATACCGGTACCAGCGACGTTGAAACCGCCACTATCGCCGATTTGCGCGAAGGCGCTGTCCCACAGACTGAAAAACAGGGGCAAGGTCTCAGCGGTGGTAGCGCTCAGGAACGCGCCGCTAAAGAGCACGTCAAAACTGAGCTCGCCACCAAAGTCGACTTGCTGCGACAGGTAGTTGGGCGCCGCATTGCTCAGAGCAAAGCCGTTTGCGATCGTCATGTAGTCATACGAGGCGACGTTGTCGACGTTACCGAACGCACCGGCGAAGTTCGACAGGCTGACGGTCAAGCCCTGCGCCGCCACCGTGGTCGCTGCCAGCGTGGCGTCGAAGTAGCCGCTGCCGGTCAGGGTGGCGGTGTTGACGGTGACGTGGTAGCTGAGCGGCTCGGCTTGCGCCAGCGCCATGGTGCCGCCGAGGGAAACTGCCAGCAGCAAGCGCTGGATAAATTGTTTTGCGTTAAACATGGTTGTGATCCTTAAAAGGTGCCGGAAGAAATTGCGGTGGTGTAGGTCATCGTCACCTTGGCTGGGTTGCTGAACACCAGGCTGACGTTGACGGCGGCGCCTGCAGCAATGCTGGCGCCAGGAACGGTGATGTAAGGAACGCCGTTACGGGAACCGGATGCATTGGTCACGCTCACGCCTGCTGGCAGACCGCGCAATTCAACTTGCAGGGGGCCGGCTACGGCGGCACCGCTGGTGTTGGTCAGGGTGATCGCGCCGGTGAAAATGCTCGAGCCGCGGGTGGTGGTCAGGGCCGTGCGGTAGGTCGAGAAGCTGGCACTGACATCGGTCGAGGTGGCGACAGCGGCCACGTTCAGACTGATGGTCACCGGGTCATGGTCCGAAGCGCGGTAGGCGTTGTTGACATACAGGTCCTGTGGCTTGCCATCGGTGTTGTAGTCGATCACGCTCGGCTCGTCGGCGTTGTTGTGGAACTCGGAAGCACCCGACACTTGCGCGTTCATGCTTGGCGTGGCCAGTGCATGGTCGAGGTAGCCGGCCGAGTGACCGAACACGTACGAATACGGCATGCCGGTCGGACGCACGAAGCGCTCGAGCAGGTTGACCACGCCGACGTCGGTCATCTGGGTGATGGGCGATTCCATGCCATACGAGTTGAAGTCGCCGATCAGCAGCACGTCGGTATCACCCGAAGCAGCCTGCACTTGCGGAATGAAGTTGTTGATCAGGCGAGCCGATTGCTGTTTACGCAAGCTCGTCCAGCAACCTTCGCCCTGGTCGGTGTCGCCCGACATTGGGCAGCTGCCCTTCGATTTGAGGTGGTTGACAACCAGCGAGAACTTGCCGCCGTTGCCGGGCACGACAAACGTCTGCGCCATTGGCGGACGGTTGTTGATTTCGGCCGGATCGGGATCGGTGATCGCCACGCCCGACAGGTTCAGCTTGCTTGGCTTGTAGATCATGGCCACGCGGATCGCATCGGTGCCGGTGAACGAGGGCTTGGGCACGACGGCGTAGGTGGTGGCGCCGTAGGCCAGGTTGAGCTGCTCGACCAGGTAGCCGACGGCGCCTTCGCCGTTGTTCTGGATTTCCATCAGGCCGACCACGTCGGCATCGATCATCTTGAGCGAATTGACGATCTTGTCGCGCTGGCGGGTGAACTCGACGAGGTTGTCGGCGCCGCGGCAGTTCGACTTGAGGTTGGTGGTACCGAGCGAGCAGGTGTTGCCAGTGCCGCTGGCCAGCACCGAGGCGCCGTTGGTGAAGGTGGTGAAGAAGTTGAGCACGTTGGCGCTGGCCACTTTCACGTTACCGGGGGCGAAACTTGGCGCGGTCGGGCGTGCGTTGTCACGCGAGAACGTCACCGCTTCCGTCGGCTGCAGCTTGTAGAGCGCCTTGGCCGGGGTGCCGCCCACGCTGCCCAGGTCGATCACACCGGTCAGGTTGGCGGTGGTGTCGCCGGCGCGCACGGTCTGGTCGGCGCCGATGTAAGGAATCACGGTCGGGGTGACGAAAATGCCGTCATCGAGAATGATCATGTTGCGGGCGTTGGACGTGCGCAGGGCCAGCTCTTCCGGCGTGCCCACCTTGAAGCGGTTGGTGCTCACTTCCAGGCGGCCCGACGACAGGGTGATTTCACCGCGATCGCCCAGGAATTCCACTTGCGAAGCGGTGAGCGGCTGGGCAAAGCGCACCAGCATGCCCTGGTAGGGACCGAAGTCGGCCACCGGCAGCGTGATGTTGGTCGGCGCGATCGGCGCGGCAGTGCCGGTCTTGGTGATGGCGGTGGGGTTCGACAGCTCCGTCAGCGAAACGACAGCGCCGACCGCGGTGTATTCCTGCACGGTGGCGGTCACGCGCACGAGGTCGTTGATGGCAACGGTCGAACCGGCGCTGCCCGTATAGACGTAGATGGCGTCCGAGGTGGTCGGGTCGCCGTCGCCGGTGGCGTCCTGGATGAAGAAGCCCGTCGCCACCTTGGCGGTCACGACGCCTTCCGTGGTCTGCACGGAATTGGCGTAAGTCGACGCGGCGCCGTTGCCCTGGATCTGGTAGATTTTCAGGGTGGTGGCGGCCGGCGGCGCAACCGTGACGTTGACGGTGCAGCTGGCCGTTTGCGCATCGTCGTTGCCGAAGTTGATGGTGACGGGGTAGACGCCGTTCGGCGTGTTTGCCGCCACGTTCAGGTTGACGGTGGCAACGGCGCCATCGACGCTCGAAGCGGTAAAGCCGCCCAGGCTGATGCCGGAAACGGCGCTGGAAATGTTGGCGCTGTTGACGACGCTGTCGGTATCGGATGCGGACAGGGCGGCGCTGCCGCCGACGCCGAAGGCGAAGCTGGCATTGGGCGCGCAGACCGGGAGAATCGGCGGCGCCGACGGGGTGCCGCCACAGGTCTTCAAGGGCGAAGCGGTATTGCGTGGCGCGACGGCGGCGACCGTGAATTCGGTGGCATTGTTGTCGCCATCGACGCAGGGGTCGGTGCGAAATGCCGCGTTGAGAATGCTGATCGCACCGGTCGGGCCCGTGCCTTCGAACGGGGTCGAAGCACCGTACGCGACCCAGTCGATCACGGTCGAGGAGGTCGGCGTGGCCGTGGCCTGCATGGTGATGCCTTCGACCAGGGCGACTTTACCGTTATTTGCTTGCAAGCCCAAGCTGCCGATCACGTCCGGCGCCGGCGACGAGGTGACGCCGGCCGTGCCCGAACCGCCCACCAGGAAGTACTGGCCCGGCTGCAGCGTCACCGTACTTGGCAGTACGGTAACCGCGCCCAAGGTGCCGCTGGCCGAGGCGTACTGGACGCTCTTGCCGGCCAGGCTGATCGGGTTGGCCGTCGGGTTGAACAGTTCAATGAAATCCTTGTAGTAGGCGGCGCCGCTGCTGCCGCCGCCGCCATACACCTGGCTGATCACCAGGTGGGTTGCGGGATCGGCGGCCATGGCGGGCGCCGACAGGGCGGCCAGCAAGGCTGCCAGCACGGTCAGATGACCGGGCGTCGAAATCGATACGGGCTTATTCATGAATACATTCCTGGATAATAAATTCGGTGGAGTTATATTTCTGGCACGACAACAACAGGCATCACATTAGCAAAAACTATTGAACTCTGGCAAAAATGATATTACGGTCACGTGGTGACAGTATGATGACTGCATATTGATCCGTTCGGATCAATCAGCGGTCCAGGATGGTGCGCTGGCCTATTTGCCGGGCGAACGGAGGCACTGGCCCCGGTTAGAGCGTGGCACAGCAGGTTTTGTCGGGCAAATATGCAACACTTTTGGGTTGGCGCAGATGCCGGCGAACTGTTCAGACGAAAAAAAACGGCAGCCTCGGCTGCCGTTCATCAGTCAGAAATCATCAGGCGCGCTGATAAATATCCTCGAAGCGCACGATATCGTCCTCGCCCAGGTAACTGCCCGACTGCACCTCGATGATGTGCAAGGGGAGCTTGCCCGGATTTTCCAGGCGGTGGTTCATGCCGATGGGGATATAGGTCGACTCGTTTTCCGACAGCAGTTTGACGGTATCGCCACAGGTGACGCGGGCGGTGCCGCTGACCACGACCCAGTGCTCGGCCCGGTGGTGGTGCATTTGCAGCGACAGTTTCCCGCCCGGCTTGACGGTGATGCGCTTGACCTGGAAACGGTCGCCCACATCGATGCCCTCGTAGTGGCCCCATGGCCGATACACCTTGGTGTGATGCAAGTGCTCGGTACGCTCCTTGAGCTTCAGGTGGTCGACCACCTGCTTGACCCGTTGCACCGCATCCTTGTGAACCACCAGCACGGCATCGTTGGTTTCGACGATGATGATGTCCTTGACGCCGATGGCGGCGACGATGCGGCTTTCGGCGCGGATCAGCGAGTTCGACACGCCGTCGAGGTAGACGTCGCCGCGCACGGCGTTGCCGTTCTCGTCTTGCGCTTGCACGTCGCGCAAGGCCGACCACGAGCCGACGTCGCTCCAGCCGATCGCGGCCGGCACCACGACGGCGTGGCGCGTGTGCTCCATGACGGCGTAGTCGATGGAGTCGGACGGGCAGGCGGCGAAGGCAGCCTCGTCGAGCCGGCAGAAATCGAGATCGCGGTAGCCCAGCCGCACGGCAGCCTCGGCAGCGGCGGCGATGTCCGGCTTGAAGTTGGCCAGCTCGCTCAGGAAGGTGGTGGCGCGGAACAGGAACATGCCGCTGTTCCAGTAATAATTGCCGTCCGCGAGAAAGCTTTCCGCAGTAGACGCATCAGGCTTTTCGACAAAGCGCTCGACCGCGTAGCCGGTGCCCGCGCCAGCGACGGCCTCGCCCCGGCGAATGTAGCCATAGCCAGTTTCCGGTCCCGTTGGCACGATGCCGAAGGTGGCCAGCGCGCCCTCGCCCACCAGGCCGGCGGCGTGCCGCACGGCGGCGGCGAAGGCGGCGCGGTCGGTGATGACATGGTCGGCCGGCAGCACCAGCATGACCGCGTCGGCATCGATGGCCAGCAGGAAGTTGGCGGCCGCAGCCACCGCCGGCGCCGTATTGCGCCCCACCGGTTCAAGCAGGATGCCCAGTGGGGTGATGCCCGCTTCGCGCATTTGCTCGGCCACCATGAAGCGGTGCTCATTGCCGCATACCACCACCGGCGCCATCAGTTCGGGCCAGTCCGCCACCCGCAAGGCGGTCTCTTGCAGCATGGTTTTGTCTGACACCAGGGGCAGTAATTGCTTGGGCATCACAGCGCGCGACAAGGGCCACAGTCGGGTGCCGGCACCGCCGGACAGAATGACAGGATAAATTTTCATGAACGCTCTTTTGAATAATCTTGGTTAATCTGGTCGCCGTCGCTGCGGCGCTTGTTGCGGCGGTCGCGGGCGTTGACCCACTCCTTTGAAGCATATTCGGAAACATGCTTCATCTCGCCGTGCCGGTCGACGCTGTATTCTTTGAACACGATGGTTTCGAACAGACTGACCTCCGGTAACACGCGAGTATACTCAAACAACACACTGCGCACCACTTCGGCATCCTTGCAGATATGGCTGCCGTGGCCGATCCAGGTGGGACCGACGATGTGCGCGCCCGCTTCGATCTTGCAACCGGAGCCGATGTAGACGGGCCCTTCGATGATGGTGCCCTCCCAGTCGATGCTGGTGTTCAGGCCCACCCACAGGCCCTCCTCGACGCGGGTGCCGGGCATGTCCATGTGCGCCACTTCGCCCGTCAGCACGTTTTGCAGCACGTCCCAGTAATCGGAGACGCTGCCGATATCGAGCCAGTTGAAGGGCCGGCGCTGGGCATAGAACGGCAGGCCGCGCTCGACGAGCAGGGGAAACAGGTCGGCGCCGATGTCGAAGGCAACGCCGGACGGTATCAGCTCGAGCACTTGCGGCTCGAAAATATAAATGCCGGTGCTGATGAAATTCGATTTCGCCACCGCCTGCTCCGGCTTTTCCTGGAACTCGGTGATGCGGCCATCGGCATCGGCCACCACCACGCCGTAACTGGACACTTTGTCCCACGGCACTTCGCGGGTGACGACGGAGGCCATCGCGCCCTTGCGCTTGTGTTCGAACAGGGCCGACTTCAGGTCCAGATCGATCAGGGCATCGCCGCACAGGACGATGGTGGTCTGGTCGAAAAAGCCGCCAAATTCCTGGATTTTTTTCATGCCGCCGGCCGAACCGATCGGCATCGGCACCACTTCGCCGTCGTCCTTGGTGTAACCCTCGAAGGAATAGCCGATCTGCACCCCGAACTGGTCGCCCTCGCCGAAGTACTCTTCGATTTTCTCGTGCAGATAACTGACGTTGACCATGATCTCGGTCACGCCATACTTGGCCAGGTGCTCGACGAGGTAAGCCATCACGGGCTTGCCCAGCAGGGGAATCATGGGTTTTGGTAGATCGTACGTCAGGGGGCGCACGCGCGTTCCCTTGCCTGCTGCCAGAATCATGGCTTTCATGTCGGTCCTTGTCGTGTCGTGGTACGCTTATTTGGCGGTGATCTGGTAGCGCCAGGAATCGGCGCACATGCTGGCGATATCGCGTTCAGCCGTCCAGCCCAACTCGTCACGGGCGCGGCTGGGGTCGGCATAGCACTTGGCGATATCGCCGGGCCGGCGTGCCACGATGCGGTAGGCGATCGACTTGCCGCAGGCCTGTTCGAAGGCCTGCACCATCTCGAGCACGCTCACGCCGTGGCCGGTCCCCAGATTGTACGTAAGCACGCCCGGCCCTGTCGCCAGCTTGCTCAGCGTCTTCACGTGGCCGATGGCCAGGTCGACGACGTGGATGTAATCGCGCATGCCGGTACCGTCGGGCGTGGGGTAATCGTCGCCATACACGGACAGCTGGGCCCGCTCGCCATTGGCGACCTGGGCGATGTAAGGCACCAGGTTGTTGGGAATGCCGTTCGGGGTTTCACCGATCAGCCCGCTTTCGTGGGCGCCCACCGGGTTGAAGTAGCGCAGCAGCGCGATACGCCACGATGGTTGCGCGCGCGCCAGGTCGCGCAGCATCTCCTCGATCATCAGCTTGCTGCGGCCGTAGGCATTCGTGGCCGACAGGGGGAAGTCCTCGGTGATCGGGGTCGAGGCGGGGTCGCCGTAGACGGTCGCCGAGGAGCTGAACACGAGCGTGTCGACGCCGAATTTTTGCATCGTCTCGAACAGGATGATGGAACCGGTGACGTTGTTGTCGTAGTAGCGCAGCGGCTGCTCGACCGATTCGCCGACCGCCTTCAAGCCGGCAAAATGGATCACGGCATCGATTTTATGGGCGCCAAAGGCCGCCTCGACGGCAGCGCGGTCGCGGATGTCGGCGTTGACGAAGCTGGTGGGCTTGCCGGCAATGCCTTCGATGCGCTGTTGCACGGCGGCGTCGCTATTGCACAGATTATCGAGGATGACGACCGAGTGACCAGCGTTGAGTAATTCAACGCAGGTATGGGACCCGATATAGCCCATGCCGCCGGTGACAAGAATATTCATGATTGCGCTCGCTTGAAAGTTGGCCGTTGAGGCGCCGCTGCGCAGCACCAGAGCGCACGCGCGCCTCTTGCCACGCCAGCGGCGCTCAAAAGCTTGTAAAAAGCATTATTGTAATGCGTCGGCACCGTCCATGGCGGTTCGCTCGGCCCCCGCGCTCACCAATAGTGCCAGCTGCCCGTTACAATCACCCAGGCCCCCAGCGCGCCGTTGGTGACGGCGTGCGCCAGCACGGGCGACCACAGGGAGCGGTGCCAGCGATACAGGCAAGCGTAGACGAGGCCGGCGACGAGGCCGGCCAGCCACAGGTTGTGCTCGACGCCGAACAACACCGAACTGATGGCGATGGCCTTGATGCTGATGGCGCCTGGCGCGAGCGCGGCGAAGCGCTTGTTGTCGAGCCAGCGCAGCAGGAAACTGCGCCAGAACAGCTCTTCCATGACGGGCACCACCAGGGCGGCGCCAGCGATGCGCACCGCCACCAGCGCCCAGTCGATGTCGCCGTCGGTGGTGGGATCGAAGCCGGCGGCGCTGCCGATGGTCATCCAGTCGGCGCCCAGCGACAGCCACAGGATCAATACGATGAGGCCGGCGACGATGGCGACGGCGGTGGAAGCGACGGTCAGATGCCAGCGGTGCAATTCGTCGTAGTCGCGCCAGAAATACGCCAGCGCGACGGCGACGGCGCCCACCTTGACGGCATACAGCCAGCGCTGGTCGGCCTGGCTGACGCCCAGCCAGCCGAGCAGCTCGGCGATGGCGATGAAGGCCATGTAGATGAGAAACGGCAGGCAGCGCGCCACGATGGCGCGGGGGAACAGCGGGACGGCGACGGGAGGATTTTCCATGGCCAATCATACAAGAACACAAGCGGGAAAGGCGTCGCGCCCTTCCCTGTCCCGTTTACTCGCCCTTGGCGCGCCGTTCGATCACTTCCCACTTTTCCAGCGCGGTCGTGAGCAAGGCATCGATCTGCGCGAAGCGCTCGTTGATGCGACGCGCGTCGGCCGGGTTGGTTTTGTAGAAGTCGGGGGCGTTGAGCAACAAGGTGATGGCCGACTGTTCGTCTTCCAGGCTGGCGATGAGGAGCGGCAATTCGTCCAGTTCGCGCTGTTCCTTGTAGCTGAGCTTGACCTTTTTTGCCGCTTCCTTCGGTGCGGCGGCGGCGGCGGCCGGGGCAGCCTTGACGGCGGCCGGCTTGGCCGCCGGGGTCTGCGCCTTCACGCGTTCCCAGTCGGTGTAGCCGCCGACGAATTCGCGCCACATGCCCTCGCCCTCGGCGACGATGACCTGGGTGACGACATTGTCGAGGAAGGTGCGGTCGTGGCTGACCAGGAACACGGTGCCCGTGTACTCTTCGAGCAGCTCTTCGAGCAGTTCGAGGGTGTCGATGTCGAGATCGTTGGTGGGCTCATCGAGCACCAGGCAGTTGGCCGGCTTGGCGAACAGCCGCGCCAGCAGCAGGCGATTGCGCTCACCGCCGGAGAGCGACTTGACGGGCGAACGGGCGCGCTCGGGGGCGAACAGGAAGTCGTTGAGGTAGCTCATCACGTGCTTCTTGGCGCCGTTGACCTCGACCCAGTCGCTGCCCGGGGCGATGGTTTCCATCAGGTTGGCCTCTTCGTCGAGCTGGGCGCGCATCTGGTCGAAGTACGCCACCTGCAGCTTGGTGCCCAGCTTGGCCTTGCCGCTGTCCGGGGTTTCTTCGCCAAGGATCATTTTGAGCAAGGTGGTCTTGCCGGCGCCGTTGGCGCCGATCAGGCCGACCTTGTCGCCACGCAAAATCGTGCCGCTGAAATTGTCGACGATGATCTTGTCGCCGTAGCGCTTGGAGACGTTTTCCAGGTCGGCCACGATCTTGCCGGAGCGGTCGCCCGAGGTGACCACGAGGTTGACCTGGCCCTGCTGGTCGCGGCGCACGGCGCGTTGCGCGCGCAGCGCTTCGAGGCGGCGCACGCGGCCTTCGTCGCGCACGCGGCGCGCCTTGACGCCCTTGCGGATCCACACTTCTTCCTGCGCCAGGAACTTGTCGAACTTGGCCGCTTCGACCTCTTCGATTTCCAGCTGTTCGGCCTTGCGCGTCTGGTAGGCGGAGAAATTGCCCGGATACGACAACAGCTTGCCCCGGTCCAGTTCGATGATGCGGGTGGCGACGTTGTCGAGGAAGCTGCGATCGTGGGTGATGAACAGCACCGAGCCTTTAAAATCGCGCAGCAGGCCTTCGAGCCACATGATGGAGCGGAAATCGAGGTGATTGGTGGGCTCGTCGAGCAGCAGCACGTCCGGCGCCGACACCAGCGCCACCGCCAGCGCCACGCGCTTTTGCATGCCGCCCGACAGGGTGCCCATCAGCGATTCGCCCGCCAGGCTGAGCCGGTCGAGCGTGGTATCGACCTTGTTCTGCATGCTCCAGCCGTCGGTCGCATCGAGCTGGACTTGCAGGTCGTGCATTTTTTCCATCAGCGCATCGTCGTCGCCCTGGCCGAACTGGCCCGTGAGCGCCTCGTACTCGGCCAGCCAGGCCGCCTGTTCGCCCATGCCGGCGGCGACGGCGTCGAACACGGAGCTGGCCGGATCGAAGGTCGGTTCCTGCTCGACGTAGGCGATCTTGATGCCTTGCTGCATGACGAGCAAGCCGTCATCGAGCTTGAATTTGCCCGAGATAGTCTTGAGCAAGGACGATTTGCCGGTGCCGTTACGGCCGATCAGGCCGACGCGCTCTCCCGTTTCGAGAGAAAACTCGGCGTGATCGAGCAAGGCGACGTGGCCGAACGCGAGCTGCGCCGACGAGAGGGAAATGACTGCCATAGTATGAGGGTGCCTGGGCGCGGGAGGCTATCGCATGGAGAAAGCGCGACAGGCTGCAGGGCCGGAAAATTAATGGAAGTGCGCATTGTACCGGGTGTGGCCGCCGAAGTCCCGAAAGCCGGGAAAGGTCGGCTATAATTGCGCTCGATTGACGACACCGGATGGCCCTGCGCCGTCGCGATCGCCCAGTCAAAACGGTAATGCCGCGCCGCCAGTTTTCCCCGGCGGTGCCCGCGTCTCTCCGTAGCACAATGGATAGTGCACATGCCTCCTAAGCGTGGGATACTGGTTCGATTCCAGTCGGAGGGACCAGTCGGTTCACAATGCCTGTTTATTTTCAATGACATCGAGATCATTGACGCTCATTTGAGCGATGCCGGGTGTGGTACACCGGCTCTATCAGACACAACTTGTTCGTTCGGCTTGACGCGGCGCTGCGAGCTCGACGGCGCGCTATCCCCACCACGCGTGCGCGATGACGGACAAGGACGGCGACAAGGCTGAAACAGCGCCCCGCCGCCGCGATCGGCGCTCAAGGCGAAGCAAACGCGCGCCGCAGTGCCGGCGGGTGGGATCGCAGGTCGATTCTTTGCGCGCGCATGGCGTGTTTCAAGCGCGCGCTGCCGCCAAACCCTTGCTCCAGGCGCCGCCGCAGATCCCGCGCCAACAGATCCATGGCCTCGGCCGACAACTGGCCATCGCCGATAGGGGAAAAGCTGTCCGCCGCCGCACTGAGCACGTCGCAGCGTCCGCCCGTCACGCGCAGCAGCAAACCGTAGTCGTCGGACTCATACGGGTGAAAGTGAGGCGGGACGGGGGCATGGCGGATGAATTAGCCACCCACCACGTAGTAGGCGGCCGCCGGCGTGTCGAGCCGGGCAAAGATCCAGCTTTGGCGACTGGCATTTTCGTTGGCCATCTCCGTGCAGGCATCGTAGAGAGGCGCTGGCAGCGGCTCGAAAAGCGTCTTGGCGATGTTCTAGCGCAGTTCGAACACCGGATCACGCGCCACTGCAGGAGGCTGGTCGGCCACTGACGCGTACGCGAAGGACGTCAGCAACGTCAATACTGCCAGGGCCAGGACCCGCGCTTTACAGGCGGCGATAGATCTCATAATCCGGCTCCTCTCTTCTGTATGCCGGACCTGGCCAAAACGCGCGCTGGACGAAGCCGGATACCCAGTTGCTGCCATCCCATGCTTGAATATGTCCGGCTTTCCCGCCATTTTCAGGCGGATTCATCACTGCGATATCGCCTTTTCTGATGGACTGGAAATCATCACTTACCTTGGCGATGATCCTGTAGCCATTCATGCGCAGAATTGTTCCGTAGACTTAGCGTAGAACGGGTGGCCAACAGTACTTGCGCCTCCTGCCTCCAAAGCCTCTCGCATAGGGGTTGCGCAGATTCCTCTGCCGAACAATGGCAAGGCGGATTTGCGTAAATGCGCTATGAATTTTTCTATATCGACTGTCATTGTTTATCCTCTTCAATTGGCCTTCCCGAAGTAAAGTACGCCCCCCCAATGGGCCAGATCTTCTGTTTTGGAAAGTGTGATCAGTGTGCTGCAAGCAATGCTTGTCGAATTGATCCTGCGCAAGTCGGCAGCCCCAGCCGCGGCCCCTTGCATGGGGTTCTCGCCCATTCCCTGCCGCCACTGGAGTATCCCTTTTAAGGTCAGCCGTTCACAATTAGTCTGGTGCCAAGCGGTATCGGCCATGCGAACAAAGACATCGACACCACGACAGCATCTGAGGCCCTGCTTTTTCATGGGCGCAATGGCGCGGCGCCGTCCCAGCGCCCTCGCGCGTGGCAATTCCACCAATAGTCACAATGGATTGTTGTGTTTAGGTAATAGCTCTGTATGATCAGCAACCCGACCGGGCCTACCGTCGAGCGCGTGCTCTGGGTAAGCATTGAGCGATCCCCAAGCCGCTCGCTGGACCTGCCTGCCCCTGCGCCATTGTGTTGTGCCGGACACTGCTTGCCGCCCCGCTGCGCGCCATTTCTCCCCTGATGTAGTGCGCTCGCCCGCTTGCGCCCCTCAGGTCGCCGTTTCAATGCAAGGGCATTGGTAAAACCTGCCCTTGATTCATTTCGTATTTCACAGAAGACCCCATGAACAAGTTAAACATCGGCACCCGTCTCCAACTGGCCTTTGGCGCCATGCTGCTCATCCTGATCGGCATCGCCGGCTTCGGCTGGAGTTCGCTGGCGGCCACCAAGGCGCGCATGGATGTCGTCGTCAATGAGAACAATCTGAAGATCGCCCTGTCGAACCGCGCGCTCCTCGACCTGAACCTGATTACCCGCTCGACGCGCAACTACATCCTCTACAAGGACCCGGCCGTCCTGCTGACAATGCGCGGACGAATCGACACGGCGCGCAAGAACATCGAAGCGAACCTCGCGCGCCTGGCCACGCAGGTGAGCAGCGAGAAGGCCATAGCGCTGTTTGCGGTGATCAAGACCGAGACCCCGGCCACCATCGCGCTGCTCGACAAGGTGCGGGCCATGGTCGATGCCGGCGAGGCGGAGCAGGCGCCCGCGTTTTTGCTGGGCACGGTGCAAGTGCCGCAGGACGCCGCGCTGGCCTCGCTGGGCGCCATGACCGCCTTGCAGGAAGAGCAGAATGAGATCGCCGTCCAGTCCATGCACGAGCAATACCAGTTTTCCGTGCGCGCGCTGGTGGCGGCGACCGTGTTCGCCGCCATCATCTCCGCCGCCATGGCGTGGCTGATCGGCCGCTCGATCACGGTGCCCGTCAACCACGCCGTGCGCATCGCGCAAACGGTGGCCGCAGGCGACCTGAGCAGCAATATCGTGGTCGTGGGCAGCGACGAGATCAGCGACTTGCTGCAGGCCTTGCAGGCGATGAACACGAGCCTGGCGGGCATCGTCGGCGAAGTGCGCGCCGGCAGCGACACCATTGCCACCGGTTCGCGCCAGATCGCCGTGGGCAGCGCCGATCTGTCGGTGCGGACGGAACAGCAAGCCAGTTCGCTGGAAGAAACCGCGTCGTCAATGGAAGAACTGACCGCCACCGTGCGGCAAAATTCCGACAACGCCCGCCAGGCCAACACGCTGGCGCAGTCGGCCTCGTCCGTTGCGGTGCGGGGCGGCAAGGTGGTCGCGCAAGTGGTCGAGACCATGGGCTCGATCAATGACTCGGCCAGGAAGATCGTCGACATCATCGGCGTGATCGACGGCATCGCTTTTCAGACCAACATCCTGGCGCTCAATGCGGCCGTCGAGGCAGCCCGCGCCGGTGAACAGGGCCGCGGCTTCGCCGTCGTCGCCAGCGAGGTGCGCAACCTGGCGCAGCGCTCGGCAGCGGCAGCGAAGGAAATCAAGGGCTTGATCGGCGATTCGGTCGAGAAGGTCGATGCGGGCGCCCGCCTGGTGGACGAGGCCGGCGTGACCATGGATGAAATCGTCGCCAGCGTGGCGCGCGTCACCGACATCATGGGTGAGATCAATACCGCCAGCCTCGAGCAAAGCGCCGGCATTGACCAGATCAACCAGGCCATCACCCAGATGGACGACGTCACCCAGCAAAACGCGGCGCTGGTGGAGCAGGCGTCGGCGGCGGCCGAATCGTTGACGGAACAGGCCGCCAAGCTGTCGCGCGTGGTGGCCGTGTTTACTTTGGGCACAGCTGTGGCGCAGGCAGGCGACCAGTCCGCGCGCCGGCGCATCGCCTGAGTCCCCCGCAGGGAGATTTCCTCGGATCAATACACTGCGCCAAGCTGCATCTATGTTAAATTCGCGTGAGATAAATGATTAACCCTGCCTCTCACGGCGAGATGCCCACCTTCACTCAGTTGCAGATCACGATGTCAACATTCAAGCACTGGGGCAATCTCAAGACGCGCATCGCGCTCGCCGTGGCGGTGCTGGTGTTTCTTGCCGTGGCTCTGGTCACGGCCGCGTCGCTGCTGCTGGCCAAGCGCGAAACGCGCGCCGTGCTGGGCGCCGAGCAGTACGCCACCCTGACCGCGGCAGGCGCCTATATCGATCGCGACCTCGACGCCAAACGCACCCTGTTGCGCCTGGTGGCAGAACTGATGCCGGACGCCATCCTTGAGCATCCGGCGCAGCTGCAGGCGCTGCTGGCTGGCCACGCCACCTTGCGCGAGGAATTTTCCAACATTGCCGCGTTCGACCCGCAGGGCAATGTCTTCGCCAGCCTGAGCGTCGCCAAAACGGGCGAGTCGCTCAATGTCAGGCACCGCGATTTTTTTCGCGATACGGTCGCTTACCACGAAGGGGTGGTTTCCGCGCCGTTTCTGAGCCGGCTGACGGGGCTGCCCGTGGTGGTGATCACGCAGCCGATTTACAACCGTGCCGGCCAGCTCAAGTTCATCATCAGCGGCTCGCTCGACCTGTCGAGTCCGCGCATCTTTGGCCAGCTCAATGCCGTCAAGCCGGGCCAGTCCGGCTACGTCGCGCTGCTGTCGGGCGACGGCACCTATATCCTGCACCCGGACAAGCGCCGCCTGCTGGCCCGCGTGGCCGATGACAAGGACGGCACGCGCGCGGCGACGGCGGCCGCCCTGCGCGGCTTCGAAGGCTGGACGGAAGGCCAATCGCAAACGGGGGTGCTCGCCCTGCTGACCTACCGGCGCCTGCACACCAACGACTGGATCATCGCCAGTGTTTATCCCATGGACGAGGCGCTGGCCGCCTTTGACGGGGCCAGCGTGCAGGCGCTGGCCACGGCGCTGGTGGTGGCGGTGCTGGCCGGCCTGGTCGGTTGGATCGGCATCTCCAAGCTGCTCAGCCCGCTCGGAGCGCTCCAGCGCCACGTCCAGCAAGCCGCCTCCGCGGGCAGCGACCTGGAGGTGTTCAATGTGCGGCGCGACGATGAATTCGGCCGCCTGAGCCGGGCCTTCTATGCGCTGTCGAAAAAACGCCAGGCGGCCGAAGCGGCACTGGCGGCGCAGGCCATGACGGACCCGCTGACGGGCCTGTCGAACCGCCGCCGCTTCGACAGCGCCATGGCGCTGGCCTTCGCCCGCGCCGAGCGCAGCGGCGGCGTGCTGGCCATCGCCTACCTCGACATCGACCATTTCAAGGCCATCAACGACCAGCACGGCCACGGCGGCGGCGATGCGGTGCTGATCGAATTTTCCCGCCGCCTGCGGCGCGCCGTGCGCAGCACCGACACGGTGGTGCGGCTGGCCGGCGACGAGTTCACGGTGATTTTCGAATCCTTCACCGCCCATTGCGACCCGCACCTGCTGGGCCAGAAGATCATCGATGCGATGAGCCAGCCGATCCTCATCGAGGGGGTGACGCTGCGGGCCACGGCCAGCGTCGGCATTTGCGCCGGCCCCTCGGCGGGCCGGACGGCGGCCGATTTCCTGCGCCTGGCCGATGACGCCCTGTACCGCGCCAAGCAGGAAGGACGGGGCCGTTATGCCCTGCATCTGTTGCGCCAGGACCCGGCGCATGAGGGCGCCGGCGCCGCGCCCACGGCGCCGGCTGTACCAGGCCCAGCTGCCTGAGTCCAGCTGAACGGGGCCATGACGCACGTCCCGCTTGCTGCGAGCGCTCGCTGCAGGGGTATGTCGCGCGGCTGAGCGGGCGCGGGCGCCCGCTCAGCGCTCCAGCGCCGCCGCCGTCGCCTTCTCGGCCACCGCCGCCAGCGCCGCCCGCAGCGCCGCCTCCAACTGCGCCGGCGCGCTGACATCGAAGGCGTCGACAGCGGCGAAGGCGGCGAACGGCGCCGCCGCGCTTTCCAGCCCCAGCGTGACGCAGCCCGCGTGCAACTTGCCCAGGCGGGCGCGGACCTGCTCGGACTGGCCGGTGCGCAGCAGCACGGTCAACTCGCCCGCCGCCGCCTGTAACTGCTGCTCGAAGCCGCCCAGATAGGCCAGCAGGCGGGCGCCGTCGATACCCAGCCGGGCCATGGTGGCGCGCGCGCTCTCGCCATCGGGGGTGGCGTTCGGGGTCAGGCCGGCCAGCTCGGCCAGCACCAGCGCCTGTTCGAACGGCTTGACCAGGTAGCCGCCCGCGCCCAGGCCGCTGGCCTCGGCCATGGTGGCGTGGTCGTTGGCCGAGGAGGCCAGCACGAAGCGCATGCTCGCCAGCGCGGGCTCGGTGTTCACCCGCGCCAGCAAGGCCATGCCGGACAGGCGCGGCATGCGCAAGTCGCAAAAGCAGATCGCCGGTCGCAGGCCGCCAGCGAGCTGGGCCCAGGCGTCTTCGCCATCTTCGGCTTCAAAAATTTCGTAAGCGCCGCAACTGTCGACCAGATGCATCAATACCATGCGCGAGACGACGTCGTCGTCAACTACCAGGACCTTCATGCGCGCCTCCCGCTGCCAAGAAATGTTTCGTTCAATATAACAAATTCCGACAGTTCATGCCGTTCACATGTGCTCGAAGGCATCGAGCAGGCTGTCAAGGCGCACCAGGCTCGCTTCCAGATGCGCCCATTGGCGGCCATCGGCGGCCACTTCCAGCTGGCCCGCCAGGACTTGCAGCTGGCCCGCCGGCCCTTGCAGGGTGCTGCCGTGCAGGTGGGCGGCGCTGCCCTTGAGGCCATGCAGCACGCGGGCGGCGTGCTCGTGGTCGCGCCGCGCGATGGCGCCGGCCAGTTCGACGCGGCGCGCCGGCAGGTCGGCGGCGAAGGCGGCCAGCAGGCGCGCCGCCAGCTCGCCGGCGCGCCCGCCCGCGGCCGTCACCACGCCGAACATGGCGTCGAGGTCGGCCACGCCGATGGCGCCAGGGTCGGCCACCGGCGTGGCCGACCCTGGCGCCATCGGCGAGAGCGCAATGCCACGCGCCAGCTGGCGCTCGATGGCGCGCCACAGGTGCTGGTGCAGCGCGTCCTCGTCGATCGGTTTGGTCAGGAAATCGTCCATGCCGGCGGCCAGGTAGCGCGCGCGGTCTTCCTCGCTGGCGTTGGCGGTGAGGGCGATGATCATCAGCTCGCGGTCCTGCACCGGCGCCTCGGGCGGGCCGCCGGCGCGGATCGACCGGGTGGCGCTGGCGCCATCGAGTTCGGGCATGCGGCCATCCATCAGGATCACGTCGTAGCGCTGGCGGGCGCAGGCGGCCAGCGCCAGCAGGCCATTGTCGGCGATGTCGACCTGGTGGCCCAGGTCCTGCAGCATCATGCGGATGATGATCTGGTTGGTGGGGAAGTCCTCGGCGCACAGCACGCGCAGGCTGTGGCTGTGGCGCAGGCGCGCCGTCGGCGGCGGCTCGACCGGCGCGCTGCCGTCCGGCAGCGGCAGGACAAAACTGAAACGGCTGCCCTTGCCCTGCTCGCTCACCACGCTGATGGCGCCGCCCATCAGCTCGACCAGCTGGCGGCAAATCGCCAGACCCAGGCCAGTGCCGCCGTAGCGCCGGGTGGTGGTGCTGTCGGCCTGCTCGAACTTCTGGAACAGGCGCGACTGCGCTTCCAGTGCGATACCGATTCCGGTATCCTGCACCGAAAACTGTATCATATTGATGCCCGCCCGCGGCGCCGCCTCGGCCAACCGCTCAACCCGCACGAACACCGCGCCCCGCTCGGTAAATTTGAAGGCGTTGCCGACCAGGTTGACCAGCACCTGGCGCAGCCGGGCCGGGTCGCCCGTGACGTAGCGGGGCAAGTCCGGCTCGAGCACGATGTCGAAGCTCACGCTCAGCGCCGCCGCCTGCTCCTCGAACAGGGTGCCCACCGTCTCGAGCGTGGCCGCCAGGGCGAAGTCGATGCCCTCGACGGTGAGCTTGCCCGCTTCGATCTTGGAAAAATCGAGCAGGTCGTTGATGATCGCCAGCAGCACCTGGGCATTGGCCTGGCCACGCACGATCTGCTCGCGGGTGCCGTCGTGCAGGCGGGCGTCGCGCAGGGCGAAGCCGAGCATGCCGATCACCCCGGCCAGCGGGGTGCGCATCTCGTGGCTCATATTGGCCAGAAATTCCGACTTCTGGCGGGTGGCGTCCTCGGCGCGCTGCTTGGCCAGGCGCAGGCGCTCGTCGTTTTCCTGCAGGGCGCGGTTGGCCAGCGCCAGTTCGTCGGTGTTCAGGCGCACCTGCTGTTCCATCTCCTCGAGCTGGCGGTAGGCGTGCGCATTGTCGAGCGCCACGGCGGCGTGCGCAGCCAGCGTTTGCAGCATGTCCAGGTGCACCCGGCGGTAGGCGTTGGGCAGCACGCTTTGCACGCACAGCACCCCCATCACGCGCTCCTTGACCATCATCGGCACGTACATGGCCGACTCGGTCACCGAGCCGGGAGTGCCGTCGATGCGCGCCAGGTCGGCCAGCACGTCGTTCTCGGGGGCGCCGATGTAGGCCTCGTATTCGAGCGCGCGGTGGTTGATGAACACTTCGCGCTTGTGGGTCAGGCACCACACCGCCAGCTGGTGCGGCTGGTGCATCGAGCGCTGGTAGCGCGGGGTGCGCACGCCCTGGTCGACGGTGAAGGCGAAGTCGATTTCCTCGCGCTCGGCGTGATAGATGCCGATCCCGAAAATGCGCGCGTCCATCAGGTTCTGCACGTGGCGGTAGACGATGTCCATGATGGTTTCCATGTCGAGCGTGGCGGTCATCTCGCGGCCGATCTCGGAGAGGATCGAGATGTTCCGGTGCGCCAGTTCGACGTTTTCCTTTTGCTGCTGCAGTTCAGCCTTTTGCCGCTCGGCGTCCAGGTGGCGCTGCTCGGCGCCGGCGCGCTGGGTTTCGGCCTCGCGCCGGCGCGCGTCCAGTTCGAGCTTCTGGCGCTCGAGCAGGCGATTCTGCTGGCCGATTTCGGCGGTGCGCTGGCGTACCTGCGCCTCCAGGTGCGCCTTCTGGCGGCGCAGGCCGCGCATGCGCGAACGGTAGGCGGCAAAGCCCAGTCCCAGCGCCAGCAGGGCCGCCAGCGTGCGCACCCACCAGGTCTTCCACAGGGGCGGGCGGATGACGATCCTCAGGCTGGCGCCCTGCGGGCTCCAGATCCCGTCCTTGTTGGCCGCCTTGACCCGAAACGTGTAGGTGCCCGGATCGAGGTTGGTGTAGGTGGCGAAGCGCTTGCTGGCGTCGGTGTTGACCCAGGCCTCGTCGAAGCCGACCAGTTGGTAGGCGAATTTGTTGCGCTGGGGGGCGGCGTAATGGAGCGCCGAGAACTCCAGCGAAAACACCGAGTCGGCGCTGTCGAGGGTGACGGCGGTGGCGTGTTCGATCGGCCCCTTGAGCAGGCCCGGGTGGACCTGCTCGACCGGCTTGTTGAATACCTGGAAACCGGTGATGACGGCGCGCGGCGCCAGCAGGTTGTCGGTGACGGCGCGCGGATTGAAGGCGGTGACGCCGTTGAAACCGCCGAAATACAGGGTGCCGTCGGGCGCCCTGGCGGCGGCGCCGTCGAAGTAGGCGCCTTCGGTGGTACCGTCGCCCGCGTTGTAGGTGCGCCAGCGATTGGTCAGCGGCGAAAAGCGCGACAAGCCCGTGCTCGAACTGATCCACAGGTTGCCCAGTTCGTCCTCGATCATGGCGGCGACGGCGTCGTCGGCCAGGCCGTCGGCGGTGCGGTAGCGGCGAAAGCGAATGGCGCCGTCGGGCCCCTTGATCATCTTGTTGATGCCGCCGGCGGTGCCGACCCAGATGTCGCCGCGGGCGTCGCGCAGCAGGTGGTGCACCTCGTCGTGACTGAGGCTGTCGCGCACGCCCGCTTCGTGGCGGAAGTGGCGGAAGGTGCCGCTGGCGGGGTCGAACAGGTCGAGACCGTCGAAGGTGCCGACCCACAGCTGGCCATTGGGCTCCTCGAGCATCGGCCGCACCACGTTGTCGGCCAGGCTGGCCGGATCGGCCGGGTCGTGGCGGAAGGTACGCACCTTGCCGCTGGCCAGGTCGAGCCGGTGCAGGCCGCCGCGGCTGGCGATCCACAGCTTGTCGTCGGCGCTCACCAGAAGCGCGCGCACGGTTTCGCCATCGGCGTCGCCGCCGGCCACCTGGCGGCGCTGGAACACGCCGCTGGCCGGGTCGTAACTGGTGAGCGCGCCGCGCCCGCCCGCCCACACCCGGCCGGTGCGGTCGCGCGCCAGCGCGCTCAAGGGACCGTCGGCCAGGCTGTTCGGCTGGTCCGGCTGGTGCCGCAGCAGGCGGCTGGCGCCCGAGGCGGGATCGTAGTGATTCAGGCCGTCATTGGTCCCCAGCCACAGTTTTCCGGCGCCGTCGTCGATGATCGCCCTTACCTTGTTGTCGGAAATCGAGGGGGCGCCGTCGGCCTTGACGATGCGGGTGAAGCCGCCGCTGCCCAGGTCGACCCGCGAGACGCCGGCATACCAGGTGCCGACCCAGAAGGTGCCGACCCGGTCGCGGTAGATCGAGGAGACGAAATTGTCGGCCAGGCTGTGGCTGTCGGCCGGCTCGTTGCGGTGATTGGCGAAGCGGCGCACCTGCGGCATCCAGCGGTACAGGCCGTCATCATGGGTGCCGGCCCAGACGGTGGTGTCGGCGTCCTGGAACAGCGCCGTGATTTCGCCGCTGGTGATCGCTTCGGCGGCGCCCAGCCGGCGCCGCCCGGCCGGCCCGGCCGCCAGCTTCCACGTTTCCAGGCCCGCCATGGTGCCGATCCACAGGGTGCCGGTGGCGTCAGCGAGCAGCGCCGAGACATTGTTGCGCTTGGCGTCGACATCGCTCAGTGCGTGATGGTCGATGACGCTGGCGCCCGGCGCCAGGCTGTCCAGGCCGGCGCTGGTGCCGATCCACAGGCGCCCGCCGGCATCGAGCGCCAGTGCCTTGACGGTGTTGCTGGCCAGGCTGGTGGCGACGCCGGCCTGGCGGTGCCAGACCTTGAAGCTGCCGCTGGCGATGTCGAAGTGCTGCAGGCCGTCGGCGGTGGCCAGCCACAGGCCACCCTTGCCGTCGTCGACGATGGCGTGGATGTGGCGGTTGCCGTTGCCCCGCTTGCCCGGCTCGGCCGGCGCAAAATGGGTGAACTGGCCGTTGGCGGGGTCGAAGCGATCGAGGCCGCCGTCAGTGCCGATCCAGATGCGGCCGGCGCCGTCGACGTGCAGCACGCGTACCCAGTTGTTGGCCAGGCTGTTGCTGACGTTCGCTTCGTTGTGATAGGTGATGACGCGGTAGCCGTCAAAGCGCGACAGGCCGGACTGGCTGCCGAACCACATGAAGCCGTCGCGGTCCTGCACCACCGCCAGCACCGATTCCTGCGCCAGGCCATGTTCGACGCTGAGCTGCTCGAAGCGCAGGCTGCGCGGCGGCGCCGCGCCGGCCGGCGTGGCCAGCAATGGCAGCCAAAAAACCAGCGACAGCAACAGGGCCAGCAGCAGGCGCCGGGGCGCGTGGTTCGGGGCGGCCATGTCAGGGCGCGAAGAAGGCCAGCACGTCGGCCTTCATGGCCAGGGTATCGCGCTGGCCCAGGCGGATCAGCTCGCGCGTGTAGTCGGCCTCGAACAGCAGGTAGGAGGCGAGCGCGGCGCCGCGCGTTTCCAGCGCGCCGATCCCCGACAGCAGCGCCCGCACGGGCGCCGGAAGGCTGGCGGTATGGCGCGCGGCGATCATGTCGAGCCGTTCGGACGGCGCGATCACCAGCAGCTCGATGGGCCGCAGCGCGCCCTGCGCGCGCAGCTGCGGCGGCATCATCGACAAGGTGGCGTTGATGCGGGTCAGGCGCTCGATGTCGACGGCCAGGCTGTCAAGAAAAATCGAGGCCATCGCATGGCCGGCGATCTGCGCCAGCGAGGGGTAGTTGGCGCTGCCCGGCGCGCGCCGCTCCGCTTCGTGCATGCGCCCCGCCCCCACCACCAGCACGCGGGTGGCGCCCAGGTGGATCGCCGGCGAGATGGGCGCCAGCTGGCGCATGCTGCCGTCGCCGCAGTACTCGCGCTGGCCATCGAGGTACAGGGGCACGGCGGGAAAAATGAAGGGAATGGCGGCCGAGGCGAGCAGGTGTTCGACGCCGATCTGGTCGCGCTGGGCGGTGCGCTGCGTGCGCACCCACGGCGCCACCTCTTCGGCGCACTGGTAGAACGTCACGTGCTGGCCGCCCGTGTACGAGGAGGCGTTGACGGCCAGCGCGTGCAGCAGGCCGTCGGCCAGCGCCGCGTCCAGGCGCGGCAGGTCGAGCAGGCGATGGAGCAGGCCGGCCAGCGGGGTGTTGTCGAGCAGCGAGGCGGGCGGCGCCGCCCGCCACTTGCGCAGCAGCCAGCCGAACGACAGGATCGACAACCAGCGCGCGCCCGAGCGCAGCACGCCGATCGAATCGGCGCGGTAGACCTGCTCGACGCGGAAATTCTCCCAGACGTCGAGCAGTTTTTGCACGCCCTCGCCGAAGTTGTCGGCGCGGCAGGCCAGCGCCGTGGCGTTGATGGCGCCGGCCGAGGTGCCGCAGATGATATCGAAGGGATTCCTGGCCGGCGGCCAGCCCTGCTCCCACAGCAGCTGCGCGATCGCCTGCAGCACGCCGACCTGGTAGGCGGCGCGCGCGCCGCCGCCTGTCAGGATCAGGCCGGTTTTCTCGTGGGGTTCCATCCGGCAAGGGTAGCAGGCCGGAGGGGGACTGGGCTAGTAAAAGTTGCGCGGGCGAATCTGTCGCACGTCCACTCAGTCGCCCTTGGCCACCCCTTCCCGGCGCGGATCGGCGCCGCCGAACCACAGGTCCTGGCCGTGAATCGACATCCGTTGGATGCCGTGCAGGCCCGAGTTCTGTTCCGACAACCTGACGACGTGGCCGCGCGCCTTGAGGGCATCGATGGTGGCCTGCGGGAAGCGGCGCTCTTCCAGTTCGGTGGGGCCGTTGCGGCTGCCGAAATTGGGCAAGGCGATCGCCTGCTGCACGTTGAGGTTCCAGTCGAGGGTGCCGACGAGCACCTTGGCGACATAATTGATGATGGCCGGCCCGCCCGGCGAGCCGGTCGCCAGCACCAGTTTGCTGGTGGCCTTGTCGAACACGATGGTGGGCGACATGGCGCTGCGCGGACGCTTGCCGGGTTGCACGCGGTTGGCGATGGGGCCATCCTTGTCGCTGGACTCGAACGAGAAATCGGTGAGCTGGTTGTTGAGGATGAAGCCGTCGACCATCTGGCGCGAGCCGAACAGGTCTTCCACCGTGGTCGTCATCGACAGGCCGTTGCCGTGGCCGTCGACCACCACCAGGTGCGAGGTGGCCGGGTTGTCGATGGCGGTGTCGGTGCCCCAGGCCACCTGCATGCCGGGCGGATTGCCGGCCGGCGCCGTGCCCATCGAGGTGTCGCCGATCAGGCGGGCGCGGGTGGCCAGGTAGTTCTTGTCGATCAGGCCAGGCACGCCCCGTCCCGGCAGCGGCACGAAGTCGGTGTCGGCGGCGTAGCGGTTGCGATCGGCGTAGGCCAGCCGGCCCACTTCGCTAAACAGGTGCACGGCCTCGACCCCGGGCGCGGCGCCGGGCGCCGGCGCCAGCGCGGCCAGGTCGCGCGTTTCGAGCATGCCCAGCATCTGCGCGATGGCAATCCCGCCCGACGACGGCGGCGGCATGCCGCACACGGTCCAGGCGCGGTAATCGCTGCACACGGGCGTGCGCAGTTTCGGCTGGTAGCCGGCGATGTCCTGCGCCGTCAGCTTGCCCGGGTTGGTCGGGTGGGCGGCCACCTTGGCGGCGATGTCGCGGGCGATGTGGCCCGTATAGAAGGCGTCGGCGCCGCCGCGGGCGATCTCGCGCAGCGTCGCCGCCAGCGCGGGATTTTTCAGCAGGTAGCCGATCGGCCGCGGCTGCATGGCGGCATCATAAAAATAGGCGGCCGCCACCGGATCCTTGCGGATGTGCTGGTCGAACATCAACAGGCCGTTGAGGCGCTGGCTGACCTTGAAACCCTGTTCGGACAGGGTGATGGCTGGCTCGAACAGGGTTTTCCAGGGCAGCTTGCCGTGCTGCTTGTGGGCCAGTTCGAGCATGCGCAGCACGCCCGGGGCGCCCACCGAGCGCCCGCCCACCACGCCGGCGCTGCGCGAGACGGGGCTGCCGTCGGCGTTTTGAAACAGGTGTTCGTCGGCGCCTGCGGGCGCGGTTTCGCGGCCGTCGAACGCTTGCACCTGCTTGCCGTCGAAGTACATCAGGAAGGCGCCGCCGCCGATGCCCGACGATTGCGGCTCGACCAGGGTCAGCACCATTTGGGTGGCGATGGCCGCGTCAATGGCGCTGCCGCCCTTCCTGAGCATGCGGTAGCCGGCATCGACGGCCAGCGGATTGGCCGCCGCCACCATGAATTTGCGGGCCGCCCAGCCCGCTTTTTCCTGGTAGGCGGTGGCAACTTCCGGCGCGTCCTGCGTGGTGGCGGGCCGCGTGGCCGCCACTTGTGCGACGGCAGGAAAACAGGCGAAAGCGCCCGTCAGCGCGGCCGCGAGGGCCAGTGTACGTACAGTGATCATCGATGCTCCGCAGCTGTTAAATTGACTGCGAGTATCGTACAACATTCTTTCGCAATTTGTTGCATGGCAACAGAAGACGCGCCGGCTGCAGGTCTGCCCTGGCTGCCGGCGGCAAGGCCTTACTTGGGCTGCATGCGGATGGCGCCGTCCAGGCGGATGGTTTCGCCGTTGAGCATAGTGTTTTCGATGATGGTGCGGGCCAGGTGCGCGTACTCGTCGGGACGCCCCAGGCGCGGTGGGAACGGCACCATCTTGCCGAGGGCGTCGCGCACTTCTTCGGGCATGCCCATCAGCATGGGCGTCTCAAAAATGCCGGGGGCGATCGTCATCACCCGCACGCCGCTGCGGGCCAGGTCGCGCGCCATCGGCAGGGTCAGCCCCACCACCGCCGCCTTCGAGGACGCGTAGGCGGCCTGGCCGATCTGGCCGTCATACGCCGCCACCGAGGCGGTGTTGATGATCACCCCGCGCTCGCCCGACTCGCCGGGCGCCGTCTTGCCCATGGCGTCGGCGGCCAGGCGGGCCATGTTGAAGGTGCCGACCAGGTTGATGTTGACGGCGCGCTGGAATGCCTCGAGCGGGTGCGGGCCGTCCTTGCCGACGGTTTTGATGGCGGGCGCCACGCCGGCGCAATTGATCAGGCCGCGCAAGGTGCCCAGCGCGGTCGCGGCGGCGACCACGGCCATGCCGTCGGCTTCCGAGGTGACGTCGCAGCGGACGAACTGGCCGCCCAGTTCGGCGGCCAAGGCGGTGCCCGCCTCGACCTGCACATCGGCCAGCACCACCTTGCCGCCGGCCCCGGCGATCATGCGCGCGCTGGCCGCGCCCAGGCCCGAAGCGCCACCGGTGATGATGAAGACGTTGTCTTGAATGTGCATGGGGGATCTCCTGAAAGTGTTGTTTAAATGCCGCAGCGATTATTTGACGTTTACGTAAACGTCAATTCTGTCAATTGTAGCGAATTTCTTCGCGCAATACAGTGCTGATCGCTCAAAAACACTGGACGCCCACCAGGGTGCGCGTGCACAGCTGGCCTTGCGGGGTGACGGCGGCGGCCCCCACCCCGGTACCGAGGCGCGCGCCGCTGGCGTCGGTGCAGCCGGCCGCCGTGCAGGTGGCGGGGACGGTGCCGCGCTGGCGCGGCGCCGTTGCCGCCGCCGGCCCGGCGCCGCCCGGGTCGAGGCGGGGGCCGTAGGTAAGCGGGGGCGGCGTTGCGCTGACGGCGGCGCTGCCGAGGATGCCCGGGGTGGGCGTGAGCACTTGCTGAACGGCGCGCCGGGGCGGGACCTTGGGCTTGGGCCTGGCCTTGTCCGCGGCCCTGACGGCGGGCACGGCCGGGTCCAGCGTCGGCCCCCACGACGGCGCCGCCGCGCCGCTGTCCTGGCGGGCGTGGGCGGCAGTGGCCAGGCCGGTGGCGGCCAGCACGGCGGCCAGCGCCAGCCCAGGCCAGTGGCGGCGGGTGGTGTTTGGCGGCTTGGTCAGCATCGATTTTCCTGGTCCATCCGCCACCCTAGCACCAGCGGCCGTTTTGCAGCGCACAAGGCGCAGCCGGTACGGTAAGATTGAACGACATTCAAGGAGACCACGATGCAGGCAACACAGAAGGCCGCACGACCAACAGCCGCCCAGCAATACGCCGCCAAACGCATGCAGGCCGTCGATGCCCTCGACCTGTTGCGCGACGCCGACATGATCATCGTCCCCACCGGCGCCGGCGAGCCGCCGGCCCTGCTCACGGCCCTGTCCGGGCAGCGCCAGCGCTTTACCGATGTCAAGGTGGCGCAAATTCTCGCCATTCGCAAGTTTGGCTATTTTGATCAGGCCACCGCCCACCACGTGCGCCACGCCGCCCTGTTTTTCGGCGGCGCCTCGCGTCCCGGCGGCCAGGCCGGCTGGTGCGACTTCCTGCCGAATTATTTTTCCGAGATTCCCGTCATGATCGAGCGGGGCCAGATGGCTGCCGACGTGGTGTTCGCGATGGCCTCGAGCATGAACGAGCAGGGCTGGTTTTCGCTCAGCCTGGGCACCGATTACACGATGGCGGCGGTAGACAAGGCGCGCGTGGTGGTGCTCGAAGTCAATCCCAACGTGCCCTTCGCCCACGGCGCCTGCCACGTGCACATCTCGCGCATCGACGGCCTGGTCGAAAGCAGCGACGACATCATCGAAGTGGGCTTGCCCACCATCGGCCCCGTGCAGGAAGCGATCGGCAAGTACGTCGCCGACATGATCGACGACGGCTCGACCCTGCAGATCGGCTACGGCGGCATTCCCGACGCCGTCGTCATGCAGCTCACGGAAAAAAACGACCTGGGCGTGCACACGGAAATGCTGGGCGACGGCATCCTGTCGCTGGTCGAATGCGGCGCCATCACCAACCGCAAAAAGACCCTGCTGCCGGGCCGGATGGTGGCCACCTTCGCGCTGGGGTCGAAAAAACTCTACCAGTTCATGCACCACAATCCCATGGTCGAGATGCACCCGTCGAACTTCACCAACGATCCCTACAATGCCGGCCTGAACGACAATCTCATTTCGATCAACGCCAGCCTGCAGATCGATTTCCTGGGCCAGTGCGGCTCCGAGAGCATCGCCCACCTGCCCTACTCGGGCACGGGGGGCCAGGTCGACTTCGTGCGCGCGGCCAACCGCTCGCGGGGCGGCAAATCGTTCATCGTGCTGCCCTCGACGGCCAAGGACGGCACCATCTCGCGCATCGTGCCCACCCTCACCCCGGGCACCCACGCCACCACCAGCAAGAACGACGTCAACTACGTCGTCACCGAGTACGGCGTGGCGCAGCTGCGCGGCAAGTCGGCGCGCCAGCGGGCGCAGGCACTGATCGCCATCGCGCACCCGGATTTCCGGGCGGAACTGCGGGCGGCGGCCGACAAAATGTGCGTGTTCTAGCGCAGGGTTGGGCGTAGACTGTCTGCCCGACGTACGCCCAAGGAGCTACCATGCCGCAGAGCCTGCTCATCCAGCATGACGATCACATCCGCGGCAGCATCGATGCCGCCATCGTCATCGTGCTGTACACCGATTACCAGTGCCCCACCTGCCGCGCCGCCCACCTGGCGATCAAGGATTTGCAGAAACGGCTGGGCACGCAGTTGTGCACGGTGCTGCGGCACTTCCCGCAGACGGACCGCCACCCCTACGCCGAACTGGCCGCCGAGTGCGCCGAGGCGGCCGGTGCGCAAGGTAATTTCTGGGCCATGCACGACGCCCTGTTCGCCCTGCAGGCGTCGTTCGAGCCGGCCATGCTGCCGGCACTGGCCGAGCGGCTGGGGCTCGACCCCGACCTGCTCACCGAAGACGTCACGCGGCGGGCGTTTCGCGCCAGGGTCGAGCGCAGCGCCAGCGGCGGCACCCGCCTGGGCGTGGTCAGCGCGCCCACCCTGTTCATCAATGGTCAGCGCTATGACGGCGACATCGACGAAGGCGCCATCGTCGATGCGCTGATGCGCTTCGTGGCCTGAGCGCCTGAGCGAGCGCTCGTGGCGGTGACGGCAGAGGCGGCAGGCGCAGGCGCCGCCTGGGCCGGCATCGGCGCCGTCACCGGTGGCGGCGGCGAGACGGCAAGCCAGCCCTTGAGCGGCAGCAGCGGCACCAGCAACAGGGCGACGATGTTGATGATTTTAATGAGCGGATTGACGGCCGGCCCGGCGGTGTCCTTGTACGGGTCGCCCACCGTGTCGCCCGTCACCGCCGCCTTGTGCGCCTCCGAGCCCTTGCCGCCGAAATTGCCGTCCTCGATGTATTTCTTGGCGTTGTCCCAGGCGCCGCCGCCGGTGGTCATGGAAATGGCCACGAACAGCCCCGTCACGATGGTTCCCATCAGCAGGCCGCCCAGCGCCGTCGGTCCCAGCAGCATGCCCACCACGATCGGCACCAGCACGGGCAGCAGCGAAGGGACGATCATTTCGCGGATCGCCGAGGCGGTCAGCATGTCGACCGCCTTGTCGTACTCGGGCTTGGCGCTGCCGTCCATGATGCCCTTGATGTCGCGGAACTGGCGGCGCACCTCGACCACCACGGCGCCCGCCGCCCGCCCCACCGCTTCCATCGCCATGGCGCCGAACAGGTAGGGAATCAGGCCGCCGATGAACAGGCCGACGATCACCATCGGGTCCGACAGGTCGAAGCGCACGTGCTTGCCCACCGCGTCGAGCGCGTGCGTGTAATCGGCGAACAGCACCAGCGCGGCCAGGCCCGCCGAGCCGATCGCGTAGCCCTTGGTGACGGCCTTGGTGGTGTTGCCGACGGCGTCGAGCGGGTCGGTGATGGCGCGCACCGATGCGTCCATGTGCGCCATCTCGGCGATGCCGCCGGCGTTGTCGGTGATGGGGCCGTAGGCGTCGAGGGCGACGATGATGCCGGCCATCGACAGCATCGCCGTGGCGGCAATGGCGATGCCGTACAGCTGCCCCATCTGGTAGGAGGCGAGGATGGCCGCGCACACCACCAGCACCGGGTAGGCGGTCGACTTCATCGACACCCCCAGGCCGGCGATGATATTGGTGCCGTGGCCGGTGGTGGAGGCGGCGGCGATGTGGCGCACGGGCGCAAAGTCGGTGCCCGTGTAGTACTCGGTGATATAAACCATCAGGCCAGTCAGGACGATGCCCACCACCGAGCAGCCCAGCATTTTCAGGCGCATGTCGGGGCCCCAGGCGTACCAGGTGACGGCGGCGAAACCAAGGAGCGACAGGCCGGCCGCCCACCACAGCCCCGTGTACAGGGCCGCCATGATGTTTTTGCCGGGCCGCGCCTTCACCAGCGAGCAGCCGACGATGGACGCGAGAATCGAGACGGCGCCCAGCAGCAGCGGATAGATGATGGCGGTGACGCCGGCGCCGGTCACCAGCAGCGCACCGAGCAGCATGGTGGCGATCAGGGTCACCACGTAGGTTTCGAACAGGTCGGCCGCCATGCCGGCGCAGTCGCCCACGTTGTCGCCCACGTTGTCGGCGATGACGGCGGGATTGCGCGGGTCGTCCTCGGGAATGCCGGCCTCGACTTTACCGACCAGGTCGGCGCCGACGTCGGCGCCCTTGGTAAAAATGCCGCCGCCCAGCCGGGCGAAGATGGAAATGAGCGAGGCCCCAAAGGCCAGGCCGATCAGCGGCTCGATGACCTGGTGCTCGCTCAAGGTGCTGCCCACCGCCATCGCACTGAGCATCCAGTAGAACAGGGTCACGCCCAGCAGGCCCAGGCCCACCACCAGCATGCCGGTGATGGCGCCGCCGCGGAACGCCACGTCGAGGGCGGCGTTCAGGCCGCGCGTGGCCGCCTGCGCGGTGCGCACATTGGCGCGCACCGACACCCCCATGCCGATGAAGCCGCAGGCGCCCGACAGCACCGCGCCGATCAGGAAGCCCAGCGCGGTGCGCCAGCCCAGCGTGGGATAGATGGCAATGACGAGCAGCACGCCGACGATGGCGATGGTGCGGTACTGGCGCGCCAGGTACGCGGCCGCGCCCACCTCGATGGCAGTGGCGATTTCCTGCATGCGGGCGTTGCCCGCGTCCTGCCGCAAGATCCAGCTGCGCGACCACAAGCCATACACGACGGCGATGATGCCGCATGCGAGCGCAAAGATCAGTGAGTTAACTGCCATGTCGTCCCCTCATTTTTATCGTTACTTGCTACAACAACACACATCGAACGGCTGCACCAATACTGACTGACGCGACCAACCTCACTGCGTACTGCAAAGCTTGCATTTAAAAATACGGGAACGACAGCACGGCCGGGGGGCGCGCGCGAACAGGAGCGAACCGACCGGTCCGCCCGTTCGCTCAGTCCTGCAGGGCTGCGAAGGCGGCGTCACGCACCGCTTCGACGGCGCCGACGCCGGAGATTTTGCGGTATTTCGGCGCGCCGGACAGGCCCGACTGGGACCAGTTGTTGTAGTAGCCCAGCAGCACTTCGGTCTGGGCGTGGTAGACCGCCAGCCGTTTCATGACGGTGTCGGCCTTGTCGTCCTCGCGCTGGATCAGCGCTTCGCCGGTGACGTCGTCGAGCAGGTCGGTCTTGGGCGGATTGAACTTGGTGTGGTACACGCGGCCCGAGCCGGGGTGCGACCAGCGCCCGCTCATGCGCTCGACGATGGAGGCGTCGGGCACGTCGATTTCGAGCACGTAGTCGACATTGATGCCGGCGTCTTTCATGGCATCGGCCTGGGCGATGGTGCGCGGAAAGCCGTCGAACAGGTAGCCATTGGCGCAGTCACCGTCCTGCAAGCGGTCCTTGACCAGGCCGATCATGATGTCGTCGGACACCAGCCCGCCTGCATCCATCACCTTCTTGGCCGCCATGCCCAGTTCGGTGCCCGCCTTGATGGCGGCCCGCAGCATGTCGCCCGTGGAAATCTGGGGGATGTTGAATTTTTCCTTGATGTAGTTGGCCTGGGTACCCTTGCCGGCGCCAGGTGCTCCTAACAGAATGAGACGCATGAAAATTCCTAAAACAGATGTGAATAATTTTTATAATGGCCGAATCGTGCGACAACACAGCGTCGATGCGGCAGTTGATGCATATCTGACTATCTCTGGTACGAAACTTACCACAAAATGCGCAGCCAACGCCAATATCAATCTGGCCTGATTGCGTTTTCGCCCAGTGCGCGCCAGGGTCTCCACCGGCGCGCCATAAAAGTCGCCAATTTACCCTGAACTGGCGGCAATACCTTGGCAACCAACATCAACTTGCAGCACGGCGCGCGGCCATCCCGCAGGCATAAAACTAGGCAGACAACGAGGCATACAACTGCCGCACGCGCTGCAGATCCTCGGGCGTGTCGACGCCGGCGGCTGGCGCCGCTTCCGTGATGTGGACGGCAATGGCCACCCCGTGCCACAGCACGCGCAACTGCTCGAGTGCTTCGACCGCTTCCAGCGGCGACGGTTCCAGCGCCGGGTACTGCTGCAAAAACGCGTTGCGGTAGGCGTACAGGCCGATGTGGCGCAGCGGCTCGTAGCCGGCCGGCATGTGCTCGCGCGAGGCGCTGAAACCGTCGCGGTGCCAGGCGATGGGCGCGCGCGAAAAATACAGGGCGCGGCCGGCCTTGTCGAGCACCACCTTGACCACGTTCGGATTGAACAGATCGGCCATCTCGTGCAGGCGGTGCGCGCAGGTGGCCATCGGCACGGCCGGCCCGATGCGGGCGGCGCAGGCGGCCAGCAGGGCCGGATCGATCAGCGGCTCGTCGCCCTGCAGGTTGACGACGACGGCGTCGTCGGCCAGCCCCAGCGCGCGCGCCACTTCGGCGATGCGGTCGGTGCCGGACGGGTGATCGGCGCGCGTCATCGCCACCTCGACGCCGTGGGCGGCGCAGGCGGCGGCGATGTCGGCGTGGTCGGTGGCGACGACGATGCGGGCGGCGCCCGACAAGGCGGCCCGTTCGGCCACGCGCACCACCATGGGCTTGCCGCCCAGGTCGGCCAGCGGCTTGTTGGGCAGGCGCGTCGAAGCCAGCCGCGCCGGGATGATGACGGTAAAGTCAGCCACGAACCTAGACCAGCTCGACCTTGCGCGCCTCGTCGGCCCACATGATGGGAATGCCGTCACGGATCGGGTAGGCCAGGCGGTCCGGCTTGCAGATCAGTTCCTGCGCCTTCTTGTCCAGTTCGAGGGGGCCCTTGCACAGCGGGCAGACCAGGATATCAAGCAGTCGAGCATCCACGACATTTCTCCACAATTTGTTCGGCCAGGGCGGCATCGAGCTGCGCCGTCACTGGCACGACCCACAGTCTCGGGTCGTGTTTGAGATTTTCAATTTGCCCACATTTTACTGCATCCTTCTCCGTGATCAGGATGATGTCGGCGTCCAGGCCCGCAAACGGCTCGTCGAGGAAATCATGGTGGTCCGGCAAGGGCAGTTCGGTGACGACCAGGCCGGCCTCGCGCACGGTGGCGAAAAAGCGCCCCGGATTGCCGATCCCGGCCGCCGCCACGGGCACCCTGGCGCTCAGGCTGGCCAGCGCAGCGAGCGGCAGGCGCCGGTCCCGGTCGATCAATTGTTCGGCGTGGGTTCCCGCCAGGCGCATGAAAAACAGCGGCCCGGCCAGGCCACGCGCGCCGCCGGAAGTCCCGTTGACCACCGTAAAATCGCGCCGCCGTCCCAGCGGCTCGCGCAGGGGACCGGCCGGCAGCAGCCAGCCGTTGCCGGCGCCGCGGCCGTCGAACAGGACGATTTCCACGTCGCGCTGCAAGGCGTAGTGCTGCAGGCCGTCGTCGCTGATGAGGATGTCGACGTGCGGGTACTGTGCCAGCAGCGCCCGCCCCGCCGCCGGCCGGTCGCGCCCCACCACCACCGGGCAGCCGCTGCGGCGCGCCATCAGCAGGGGCTCGTCGCCCACCTCGCGCGCCAGCGCCCCGGCGGTGACGGCGCGCGGGGCCATGGCGGCGCCGGCGCTGCCATGGCCCCGCGAAATGATGCCGGGCGTATAGCCGGCCTCGCGCAGGCGCGCCGCCAGCCAGATCGTCAGCGGCGTCTTGCCCGTGCCGCCGATAAAAATATTGCCGACCACGATGACGGGCACGGGCAGCTTTGCCGAGGCCAGCAGGCCGCGCCGGTACAGCAGGCGGCGCCCGGCACCCAGCGCGCCGAACAGGGCTGCCACGGGCAGCAGCGCGCACGCCAGCGGCCCGCGGCGCAGCCAGGCGCGGGTGAGCGTTGCTTCCAGGGAGAATGGGGTCGGCATGGGCAGCGGCAGCGGCGTGACAGCGCCGCTGCGCAGATTATTTCTTGCCGCCCGTTTGGGCGGCGAAGGTCAGCTTGTCGTAGCCGGCCACGCGGGCCGCTTCGAGCACATTGATGACCATCTGGTGCATGGCGAACTGGTCGGCGTTGACGATCACCACGGGCGAACCCGTCGCCGGCGCCCCGGCCGCCTGGCCCGCTTGCGCCGCCGCCTTCATGTCCTCGGCCAGCGTGGCCACGGAGACGAAGGCGACCGCCTTGTTATTGACCGTGTAGTTGCCCTTGGCATCGACGGTGACGTTGATTTCAAACGGCCGGTCGAGCGCCTTTTCCGCGTCGGCGGTGGGCAAGGTGATTTGCAGCTCGGTAAATTTGCTGTACGTCGTGGTGACCATCAGGAAAATCAGCACCACCAGCAAGACGTCGATGAACGGGATCAGGTTGATCTCCGGATCCTCGCGCTTGCGGCCGCGTCTGAAGTCCATCATTTGCGGGCACCGTGCACGACGTCGACGAATTTGACGGCCTGCCCTTCCATGTCGATGATGAAGGAGTCGACCAGGGCGCGGAAGTGGCGGTAGAACACCAGCGCGGGCATGGCAATGGCCAGGCCGAAGCCGGTGTTGTAGAGCGCCACCGAGATGCCGTGCGCCAGCTGGGCCGGATTGGTGCCGGTGGCGTTTTGCGCGCCGAAAATCTCGATCATGCCGACCACCGTGCCAAACAGGCCCATCAGCGGCGCCAGCGAGGCGATCGTGCCCAGCGTGGTGAGAAAGCGCTCGAGCACGTGGGCCACGCCGCGGCCGGCTTCCTCGATCGACTCTTTCATGATCTCGCGCGGCGCATCGATGTTGCGCAAGGCGGCCGCCAGCACGGCGCCCAGCGGCGAATTGTTTTCCAGCTTGTTGATGATGTCCGGGGTGACCTGGCCGTTCTGGTACACCCGGATCACTTCCGTGAGCAGCTGTTTCGGCAGAATCTTGGTGCGCCGCAGGTAGATCAGGCGCTCGATGATCAGGGTCAGGGCGACGATGGAGGCAATCAGCAACAGCCAGATTGGCCAGCCGGCAGCTTGAAGAATGGCAAGCAAATGAAACTCCCGAAGGTAAGGAACGCGACACTGGTCGAATGCGGCAATGTAACGTGTTGCTAGCCTCTCGGCAAGAGCAGTTCACCACAGCTTCTGTGGATAAGAATGTGTGCAAGCAAGCGGTGCTCGCCCCAGGTGATTGATTCTTATAGGAAAAATGGCATTGCACAAAAACAAGGCAGACTGCGATTTGTGTGCCAAATTGGCCGATTTTCCCTATAAATGCCGGCCAGCGACGCTGCCGGCGCCCGCCTGTCCGGCAAAACCGCCAAAGCTGCCACGATTGTTCAGTTTTCCGACGCACAAGGCTTCTGCACACTTTGTGTGGATAAGATTGTGCGCAAGCGCCGGATCGGAGCGCCAGTGCCTTGATTCCTAAGGATAATTTCCTACTGCATAAAATGCAGGCAGGCAGCATTTCCCCCGCCGCCCGCGACTTGTCCACCGTCGGGCCATTCTTCTGCACACCTTTTGTGGATAAGATTGTGCGCAAGCGCCGCACTGTGGCCCAAGTGCGTTGATTCTTAAGGGAATTGTTTCAGTGCATAAAAATCGGGCATGCGCCCCGTTCTGGCCGCCTCAAGGCGCTGGACGGGCTTTTTGCGCTTGTGGCATGCTGTCGAAGTGGCAGCAGATGGCCGCGCACCGTGTTTTGCACACGAAATGTGGATAACAATGTGTGCAAGCACGGGGAGCAGGCATCAAGCCCTTGATTTCATTGATTAATATCATTGACGATGAAATTTTAGGCAGTGGGCAATGGCCTCGGCTCCCTTGATTTACGCACAGTTTGTGTGGATAACTTTGTGAGCAACTTGCCCGCGTTCACGCAAAGTCCTTGATTCTTAAGGCGAAACACCACGTGAGACAAATTGATGCAGTTGTGAATTTCTTTAAAAATCAAGCACTTGAAATAAGAACTTGAAGTGGCGGCTAATTTGTGACATAAGCATGACCGCCCGTTTCTCCTGTGGACTTCACCAACGACCATGCAAACCCGTTTCGATTCCCTGCTCCCTGCCGACCCCGACGCACCCTTCGCCGGCCCGCCCGTGCTCACCGTCACCGCCCTCAACCAGCAGGTGGCGCGCCTGCTCGAGCGCAGTTTCCCCCTGACCTGGATCGGCGGCGAAATCTCCAATTTCACCAAGGCCAGTTCCGGCCACTGGTATTTCACCCTGAAAGACGACGCCGCCCAGGTGCGCGCGGTGATGTTTCGGGGCCGCGCCCAGTACGCCGGCTTTCTTCCCCGCGAAGGCGACAAGGTCGAGGTACGCGCCCTGGTGACCCTGTACGGCGCGCGCGGCGACTACCAGATCAATGTCGAGGCGATCCGCCGCGCCGGCGTGGGCGCACTGTTTGAAGCCTTCCTGCGCCTGAAAGAGCGGCTGGGTGCGCAGGGCTGGTTCGACCCCGAGCGCAAGCGCGCCCTGCCCCTGTTCACGCGCAGCGTGGGCATCGTCACCAGCTTGCAGGCAGCCGCCCTGCGCGACGTGCTGGCCGCGCTCAGGCGGCGCGCGCCACACGTGCGCATCGTGCTGTACCCGGCGCCGGTGCAGGGCCAGGGCGCGGCCGAGCGCATCGCCGCCGCCATCGCCAGCGCCTCGCAGCGCGCCGAGGTCGACGTGCTGCTGGTGTGCCGGGGCGGCGGCTCGATCGAGGATTTGTGGAGTTTTAACGAAGAGAGCGTGGCCCGCGCCATCGTCAGCTGCAGCATGCCGGTCATTTCCGGGGTGGGCCACGAGACCGATTTCACCATCGCCGACTTCAGCGCCGACCTGCGCGCGGCCACCCCCACCGCCGCGGCCGAGCTGGCGGTGACGCCGCGGGCCGACTGGCTCAGCTCGCTCAACGCGGACGTCATCGACCTGCGCCGCGCCATGCAGCGCCGCCTGGGCGACGCCGGCCAGTCGCTCGACAACCTGGCGCGCCGCCTGCAAAGCCCGTCGGCGCGCATCGGCGGCCAGCGCCTGCAACTGAAGGCCCTGGCCACCGCCCTCACCCACGCGGCGCGCGCGCCCGTCGGCACGCAGCGCTACGAACTGGCCCAGCTGCGCGCGCGCTGGCAGCGCCAGCGCCCCGATGTGCGCGCCTGGCGCCAGGAAATCGCCGCCCAGCAGCGTCATGCCGGCAGCGCCATGTCCAATCAGCTGCGCGCGCGCCGCGACGCGCTGGCGGCGCTGGCGGCGCAGCTCGAATTGTTAAACCCCCAGCGCACGCTCGAGCGCGGCTACGCCATCGTCAGCGACCGCGCCGGCCACGCATTGCGCGCGCCGGGCGCGATCCACCCGCACGACCTGCTGACGGTGCGGCTGGCGGAAGGCACGGTGCAAGTGGGGGTCGCTTCGGTGCAGGAACAGTTGCGCTGATAACACTGCTTCGCCCCTGGCCGCGCGGGCGCCGCCAAAATATGCAGCTTCGCGCCATCCGTTTTACAATAAGCCTCGTTTGCGTATCATTAACGCGGTTCCGACCAGATTTTTCAAACCAACATCAATAAAAGGACAAGACATGGAACATACTCTGCCAGCCCTGCCGTACGCCCTGGACGCCCTGGCGCCAACCATCTCCAAGGAAACGCTCGAGTACCACTACGGCAAGCACCACGCGACCTACGTGACCAACTTGAACAACCTGATCAAGGGCACCGAGTTCGAAGCGCTGTCGCTCGAAGAGATCGTCAAAAAATCCTCCGGTGGCATCTTCAATAACGCCGCCCAGGTCTGGAACCACACGTTCTACTGGAACGGCCTGACGCCACAAGGCACGGGCGCACCGACCGGCGCCGTGGCCGACGCGATCAACGCCAAGTGGGGTTCGTTCGACAAGTTCAAGGAAGAGTTCAACAAATCGGCACTGGGCAACTTCGGTTCCGGCTGGACCTGGCTGGTGCAAAAAGGCGACGCGCTGGAAATCGTCAACACCTCCAACGCCGGTACCCCGCTCACCACCGATGCCAAGGCCCTGCTCACCTGCGACGTCTGGGAACACGCCTACTACATCGACTACCGCAACGCCCGCGCCAAGTACGTCGAAGCGTTCTGGTCCCTGGTCAACTGGGACCAGGTCAGCGCCAACGCGGCCTGATCGCACTGACGGATCGCCTGATCCGTCGAAACAGATTGGTCAAAAAAAATCCGCTGCGGCGGATTTTTTTATCCGGCCCACCCGCTGCCGGCGCCGCCGCCATCGGGCGCGGCCAGCATGGCATGGCGCTGCCGCTGCAGCAGCTCGCCGATCTGCTGGGCCGAGGCGGGCCGGCCAAACAGGTAACCCTGCACCTCGTCGCAGCCGTTATCGCGCAGGAAGGCAAATTGCTCCTGCGTCTCGACGCCCTCGGCAATCACGCGCAAATTGAGCTGGTGCGCCAGCGCGATGATGGCGCGGGCGATGGCCTGGTCGTCGGCGCTGGTGGCAAGGTCGCCGATGAAGGACTTGTCGATCTTCAGTGTGGTGATCGGAAAGGTTTTCAGCGACGACAGGCTCGAATAACCGGTGCCGAAATCGTCGATCGACAGCAGCAGCCCCATCGCCTTGAGGCGGGCCATTTTTTCCACCGCGCCTTGCAGGTCGCGCATGATCAGGCTTTCCGTCACCTCCAGCTCAAGCAAGTGCGGGGCCAGGCCGCTCGCTTCGAGCGCCGCGCCCACATCGCTGAGCAAATGGGTGTCATCGAACTGGCGCGGCGAGACGTTGACCGACATCACCAGCGGCGGCAGCCCGGCGCGCTGCCAGGCGGCGCTTTGTGCGCAGGCGCTGTGCAGCACCCAGCGGCCGATGGCGACGATGACGCCGCTTTCCTCGGCCAGCGGAATGAAGTCGAGCGGCGAGATCACGCCACGCTCGGGATGGTGCCAGCGCACCAGCGCTTCGAGCCCGAACATCAGGCCCGTCCCGACATCGAACTTGGGCTGGTAGACCACCTTGAATTGCTCGCCATCGAGGGCGCCGCGCAACTGCTCGACCAGCGCCAGCTTGTGTTCGGCTTTGGCGTTCATCGCCTCGGTGTACCAGCGGCACTGGTTTTTCCCCGCCGCCTTGGCGCTGTACATGGCCACGTCGGCGTGCACCAGCAGGCTGTCGGCGTTGTCGCCGTCGCGCGGGTAGAGGGCCACGCCGATGCTGCAGCTCACTTGCAGCGCATGGTCGTCGATCCTGAGCGGCTGGCGCACCACCTCGTTGATGCGTTCGAGCAGCGCGACGCAATCGTCCTGGCGCTGGCGGTAGACGGGCAGGATCAGCACGAACTCGTCGCCGCCGAAGCGCCCCAGCGTGTCCTGGCGGCGCAGGCACTGGCGCATGCGGCCGGCGATCTGCGCCAGCAGTTCGTCGCCGCCCTTGTGGCCGAGGCCGTCGTTGACCATCTTGAAGTTGTCCAGGTCGACAAAGGCCACCACCACGGCGCCATGGCGGCGCTGGGCGTGGCTGATCGCCTGCACCAGCCGGCTGTGCAGCAAGGTCCGGTTGGGCATGCCCGTGAGCGCATCGTGGCGCGCCATGTGCAGGATTTTCGCTTCGGCCATCCTGCGCTCGCTGACGTCGCGGATGATCGCCACCACGCCGCCCTCGACACCCACCAGTTGCCGGTGCAGCCAGGCCCCCTTCAATTGCGTGGTGGTGTTTTCGACCTCCGTTTCGTGCACCCCGCCCATGCTGGTGGCGTGCACCAGGCGCTCGAAGGTGCCGTTGACGTAGGCCTCCGGCATCCAGTTGCCGACGGTCTTGCGCTGCAGGTCCTCGCGGCTCAGGCCGGTAAGGGTCTCGGCCTGGCGGTTGGCCGCCGAAATGCGAAAGTCGACGATGGCGCCGCCCTCGTCGACGACGCTGTGCAGCACAAAGAAGGCGTCCTGGTTGCTCTCCGAGGCGGCCTCGTAGGTTTGCTGGGCCAGGCGGATGCTGCGCCGCGTCTCGGCGCCCTGGCGCGACCACAGCCAGACGGCGCCCACCAGCGCCAGCAGCAGCACGCTGGCGCCGCCCGCCTGCCACAGGCGGCTCACCCGCCTCGCCTCGAAAGCGGCCATCTGCTCTTGCTCACCAAGCCCCACCACCATCGCCAGCTGCAGCCGGCGCATCTGGCGCACGGCGCTGAAGCGCTTGACGCCGTCCCAGGCGGCGGGCGCGGCCGCCAGCGGGTCGGCCAGCGGCGCCGCACCCGCGCGGTTGGCGGCCAGGTGCTCGCCCACCCGCACCGCCAGCCAGGTGCCGGGCGCGCTGTACAGCGCCAGCATGCCCTGCGCGCCCTGGCGCGACGGTTCGTACGCACTGGTGAAATAGGCCGGATCGACGTCCAGCACGGCCACGCCGATGAAGCGCCCGGTGCCATCGGTGAGGCGCTTGGAGAAATGCACCACCGACTTCTCCGTCTGGCGCGGATCGCTCGCGCCGCTCACCAGCACGGCATCGGAGGGATTGCCCAGGTGGTAGCGAAAGAACGCTTGCCGCGCCACCGAGGCCACGCTTGACGCCGGGTGGCTGGCCATCACCGTGCCGTCGGCGCCGGCCACGCTGACGGCGTAGATCAGCGCCGACGGCAGCAGGTCTTCGCCCTGCAAGGCGGCCAGCGCGCCGGCGGTGCCGTGCAGTTTGACGGCGTAGTTCACCGTCTTGAGGGTCTGTTCAATGCCGCCCACGTTGCGCGCGACCTGCGCCTCGTAGGTGTCGATCAGGTCGGCCAGCGAGGCGCTGGCGGCGCGCACCGCGTAGGCGCGCTCGATCTCGATAAAGTGCAAGGTGGCGCACCAGATGCCGATCAGCAGCAGCGCGGCGAACAGGGGCAGCGACCAGGGCATGCCCGCGCCCAGTTTGAACATGGCCAGGCCGGCGTTGCCCAGGCGGGACGACTTAAACCGCTGGCGCACCGCACTCGCCTGGCTGAAATGAGACCCCTGAGCGCACGCTTATTTGCCAACCGTCAGGACGACACGCACGCTGTCGTCAAGGGCGGCACTGTCGATGTAGCCGATCAGCGAGACATTGGCGGCCACCTGGCGGCGCATCGCCACGCTGCTGGCCACTTCGCGCGGCGGCATGCCGCGTCCCGTGAACACCATCTTGGTCCAGTAGGCCCGCACCAGCGCGGGCGACTTGCCCGTCACCCTGGCGTAGAACTGGCCGCGCAAGGGCGAATCGATGGCCAGGTCGAGCGGCGTGGCGTTGTCGCCGTCCGGGAAGCGCTCGGCCTGCGCCAGGAAGATGTCGGCCACCTGGCTGGCAGTCATGGACAGGGCCGGGCGCTTGGCGGAGACGATCACCACCAGTTCGCCCGCTATTGCGCTGCCGCACAGCATGGCCAGCGCCAGCGCCAGCGCTTGCAGGGATCGGGCGGCGAGGTTCAAGGCAAACCCATCAGAACACCACATCGAGCATGGCACTGAGCGCGTGCACGGGATGGCCGGACTGGAACGACGGCTGGACGTTGATCAGGGTGCCGCTGGTGCCGCCGTCGGGTCGCAGGCGGTCGTACTGGAGCTTGAGACTGCGGTCGGGCATGAAATCCCAGCGCACGCCGACGCTGCTGGTGTGCTGGACGGCGATCTTGCTCAGCAAAACGTTCAATTGGGCATTGAGGAAGCTGGCGCGCGCGGCCGCCTGTGGCGCCAGGCCCGTCAGCGCCAGCCCCGCTTCGGTGGTGGACTGGTTCGCCCGCGATGTCGCATAGCTGGCATACGGGGTGAAGGCGCCGTAGCGGACGCCACTGCTCAGGTAGGCCACGGATTTATTGCCGAGGAAGGAGTGCGCATTGAAGCGCCCGATCTCCCCCATCAGGAACCAGTGGCCGGGATCGTAGTTGAACCCCAGCGTGGCCACGGCGGTGCGTTTGCTGCTGGCGTCGTACTTGTCGGCCAGCGCCTGCCCGGCCGGGCCGAACTGCGCGAACGCATTGAACAGGGGCCGGGCGACATCGACTTCGAGGCGGTTCGTCAGCACGCTGGCGCGCACCGTCAGCGCGTCGAGCGTGACGGTATTGCTCAGCGCCAGCAGCTCGCGCCCGCGGAACCGGGCCGTGTCCGACAGGCGCACACTGGTGCGGCCCAGCGAGACCTGGGTGACGTTGTGGGCGCCGCCGGCGCGCCAGCGGTAGCTCGCATCGATGCCGTCGCTGCTCGACAAGGGCAGCGCAAAATACACTTCGACGGGCGGGCGCACCCAGGGCAGCGCGTAGCTGGCCTTGCGGTATTCGGCCAGCAGGAACACCGGCAGGGCGATGCGCCCGACCCGCACGCTCAGTTCCGGCGAATAGCGGTAGCTCAGATTGGCCCACTCGATGGCGGGGGAGAAATCATGGCCCATATTGCGCTCGACGACCACTTGCAGCACGGCCGACCAGGCCGGTGTCATGCTGAAATTGAGCTGCCCGGCCAGCCGGCTGTCGACATCGTAACTGTAGAGGCGCGAATAGCCGGCGCGGCCAGGATTGAGCACGTTGGCGGTAAAGTCGGCCGCCTTCTCGCTGGAATGGACCACGCCGGCACTGCCGTAACCGGCAAATTGCCAGGCCGGCAAGGCGCCGTCGTCGCCGCTGCTTTGTGCGCACGCGGGCAGCGCGCAAAGCAGGGAAAGGCCGACCGTCAGCGCGGCGCGGCCGCGGGTCGGCATCTTGCAGAAAATACGTAACATAAACCTGGGTGTCGGGCGCGATAAGGGCTTGCAAGCAAGCGGGGGCATCGTGTGACGACAGGCGCCGCCCTGGCACGGCGCGCATGCACGGCAATGCATGACTTCGCACAAGCAACACACGAACGCAGCACGAAGACGGGAGCGCGGTGTCATCAATGACACAAGGCGTCAAATATACGACACGTTTGCTTGTTATGCAATAATATTTATTTCTTGCCGTAACTTTACGCGCCACATAGTTGCTTGATACATCTCGACTTGCAGGGCAAGGAGAGGCCGCCGCGGCAGCGCCAGCGGCGCGGCGCCTACTTCAGGTTCGACTGCTGCAGATGGGTCATGCCGTACCACAAGTGCTGCCACCAGTGATCGCGCGAACGGACCATGACCAGGCACTTTTTGTCGAGTTCGCCCTTGAACAGGGGATCGGCACACTGCCCCGTGGCCAGCGCATTGCGCTGGTTCTCCGCATTGACCAGGGCAATGGCCAGCCAGATCACCAGGCCGCCGAACAGCACGGCCAGGGTCCACGCCAGGTGGTTGACATAACTGCGCTCGAACAAATCTTCTTCGACGGGGGCGGAACCGTCGTAGATTTTCAGAAGCTTGCCTTCCTTCTCATTCATTTCGTCGCTGCCACTTTTTTAACCAGGTTGTCCAGCACTTCGATGGTCGCCTTCGACAGCGCCGCTTCATTCATGCCCTTGTTGCCCGCATCGACCACGGCCGGCGAGGTCATCAGGCGACCGTCGATGATCAGGGTCGGCACCGACTCCACTTTGTAGGCGGCCAGGGTGGCGGGCAGGCGTTTGAGCTTGGTCATGACGCCGAACGAGTTCCACGCATCGAGGAACTTCGCCTTGTCGACGCCATTTTTGACGGCCCAATCCTGCGCGACCTGCTCGTTGGCCAGGTTGACCCGTTCGACGTGCATGGCCTTGAACGCTTTCGGATGCAACTCTTCGAGCTTGCCCAGCGCTTCGAGCGTGAGGTACAGATGCGCCTCAGGATCGGTGGCGCCGCGGAACGGCATGTGCACGCGTTTGAAGATCACCTTGTCCGCGTTCTTTTTGACCCATTCGGCCAGGGTTGGTTCCAGCACGTAGCAGTGGGGGCAGTGATACATGAAAAATTCGATCACTTCGACCTTCTTGCCCACGACCTGGGCCGCTTGCGGGCTGGCCAGCTGGACGTAATCGACGCCCAGTTTCGGGTCGGCCGGGGAAGCGAAGGCGGTGGCGGCGGCAAGGCCGAGGGCGGCAACGAGAATGCGCAGGGAAGGCATGAAAATCCTTATCAATGAGGTCGATGAACGACGCGAGATTACCACTTTTTTGGCCAGCCCCCGGCACGGCGGCTGGAATATTGCATTTGCTTACTGATTGGGCGGCGCCGTGCGGCGCTGGCGGGCCAGCTCGATCTTCTGGCACAGTTGCGCCGCACCCAGCGCCAGCCGTGGTCCCGGGCGCGTCAGCAGCACGCCGTCGAGGCGGAACAGGTTGCCCCGCTCGACCGCGAGCAGGCGCCGGTAGGGCTGCCACATGCCGATGCCCAGGTCGGCCGCATCGTGCGCCTCGCTGCCGAAGATCGCTTCGGGATTTTCCTGCAGCACCGCTTCGATGCCCACCGACGGCGCCACCACCTTGAGGCCGCCAAACACGTTGACGCCGCCGCACAGGCGAATGGCGTCGCCGATGATGTGGCGGTCGCTGAGCGTGTACAAGGGCTGGTCCCAGACCTGGTAAAACACCCGCACGGGCGGGCGCGCCCCGTATTGCGCCTTGAGCGCGGCGATGCTGGCGCGGTAGCGCGCCGCCGCCGGCGCCGCCTGCGCCGTCGTTCCCAGCAAGGCGCCCAGCCGCTCGACGCTGGTGGCGACCTGTTCGAGCGTGCGTGGCTCGCTGAAGAACAGCGCGATGCCCAGTTGCTGCAACTGCGCCAGCTGGCGCGCGGTATTGCCGCTTTGCCAGACCACCAGCAGATCGGGCTTGAGCGCAATCAGCCGTTCCAGGTCGATGCGCTCGTCGCTGCCCACCAGCGGCACCTGGCTGGCCGCTGGTGGATAATCGCTGTAGTTGATGGCGCCGACCACCTGGGCGCCGCCGCCGGCGGCGAACAGCAGCTCGGTGATATGGGGCGCCATCGCGATGACGCGCCGGGCCGGCGCAGCCAGAGTGACGCGGTGGCCGGCATCGTCGACGACGCTGACGGCGGCGCCGGCAGGGGCCGCCGTCAGCGCCGTCAGCATCAGCCCCGCCAGCGCGCCCTTAAAAATCATAGCGCGCCGACAGCTTGAGCTGGCGGCCGTTTTCCGGATAGATGCCGGCGCGGCAGCTGAAGGCCTGGCTGGTGAAGCGCTTGTCGGCCAGGTTGCTGCCTGCCAGCGCGAATTCCCATGGGCCCACGCGCTGCGCCAGGCGGGCGTCGAGCGTCGTGTGGGCGGCAATCTGCGCCGTGCAGCTGTTGCTGAAATCGCTGCCGAAGCGCTGGCGGTCGACCCACTGGGCACCCAGGTCGGCCGAACGGCCGCTGCCCGGCGTCCAGCTCAGGCGCGCGCTCACCATGTTGGCCGGCACCAGGGTCAGGGCGCGGCCGCGGTTGACGCCGTCGGTGAAGCGCGCCGTCAGATGCTGGGCGTGGCCGCTGAGCCGCCAGGCGGCGGCCAGGCGCAGCTGGCCATCGAGTTCGATGCCGCGGCGCTCGGTGGCGTCGAGGTTGGTGTTGGCGCCGGGGAAACCATTGACCAGCACGGTGGGATCATAATAAATCTCGTTGACCAGGCGATGGCGAAACAGGCGCACGGCCAGCGCATTGCCATCGTCGGCCCAGCTGGCGCCCGCCTCCAGGTCGTGCGAGGTCTGCGGCGCCAGGATCGCGCTCGACGAGCGGTAACTGTTTTCATCGGCGTTGGCCAGGCGGTAGCTGTGGCCGGCCTTGGCGTGCAGCGTCAGCGCCGGCACGATGGCGTAGCTGCCCTGCAGGTCCCAGGCATTGAGCGACTGGCCCGCGTGATCGCTGGCCGCCGGGTAGCTCAGGGTGTCGGTGGTGTCCTTGTCGAACACTTCGTGGCGCACGCCGGCGGCCAGGCGGGCCGCATGGGCGCCGTCGAAGCGCAGCTCGTCGCGCACGTACACGGCGCGGGAGCTCTGGCGCGCATCGGCGTTGGAGAAATCGGCGCTGGTGCGGCGCTTCCAGCGCAGCAGGTCGACGCCGCCAACGAGTTCGTTGTCGATGGCGCCGAAGCGGGCCCGCTGGCGCAGGCGGGGCGAGAACTGCGTCTGCGCCGTGGCATAGCGCGCGTCCGAGACGGACGGCCCGAAACCGAAGTCGGCGACGTAGTGGGCCTTGACGGTTTTTTCGCGGTGCGACAATTCGGCCACCAGGTCGACGGCGCCGAAGCGCTGCTCGAGGACGGCGCTGACGCGGTCGCTGTCCTGCGCGCCGAAATCGTCCGGCGTCAGGCTCTGGCCGGGATTGGCATCGAACTGCGCTTGCGTGAGCGAACCGGGAAAGCGCGATTTCTGGCGGGCGCTGTCGACGCGCACGCCGATGTGGCCGTCGCCCAGCGCAAACTGGGCGCCGCCGCTGAAGGTGCTGGCCTGGTAGCGGCTGTTGGCGCGGTCGTTGTCGCTGGCCTGATTGTCAATGGCGGCGTCGAGCGCCACGCCGCGGTAGCTGGTGGCGACCGAGGCGCGGGCGTCGTGCGCGCCCAGCGTGCCGATTTCGGCGCTGAGGGAGGCGCGCGTGGCCCGGGCGGCGCTGCCGCGGCGGGTGATGATCTGGATCACGCCGCCGGTGGCGCCGTCGCCATACAGCACGCTGCTACCGCCGCGCACGATTTCGATGCGTTCGACGGTGTCGATGGGGATGGCCGAGAGCACCGGATTGGCCAGTTCGTTTTCCGACAGGCGCACGCCATCGACCAGCACCACCATGTTCTGGGCGCTGTTGGTGCCGAAGCCGCGCAGGTCCAGCGAAAAGTCGGGACTGGCGTCGAGGCTCTGGCGGCCGAACACGCCGCCGACCTTGCGGATGGCCTGGTTGACGTCGGTGGCGCCGGCGCGGCGGATGTCCTCGGCGCTGATGACGGTGGCGCCGATGGGCGCGAGGGCCAGCGGATTGGCAAAGCGCGAGCCGGTGACGAGCACGGTGGGCAGATCGCTGGCGGCGGGGGCATCGGCGCTGCCGCTGCTGCCGCTGGCGTGGGCGGCGCTGGCGAAGCAGGCCGACAACAGGGCGGCGAGGACGAGCGGCTGGACGGCGCGCGGGCGCCGGGAATGGGAAATGAACATCATGGTGAGCAGTCTTTGCAATGCGTTTCCGGCCATGCGTCCCCGCAAGCCGGATTCAATGAAAGCGCCGGTCGGCGCTTTCCCCTGTCTGGCCGGTATCCGGGCTCACCAGCTTCACCGCCTCACCTTCCCACGCGCACGTGGTGGTATTCGAGGCGGCTCTCGCCCGCGCCTTGCGGCAGCGGACGAGGCTGGTTGACCGTTGCGGGGGCAGCACACGTGAGGCCGGCGGCGCGCGGCGCCTGGGCCTGGTGTTTCCCGTTTAACTGCCGGCGAGATCACGCCGGCGGGCACCAAAACCCCGCCATTATATGCTGCGGCGCGCCCCATGCCACGGGCGCCGTTGGTGCAGGCGGCACGACGGGCCTTGAATTACGCTTAAAGAGGCGCATAATAGTACTAGCTAGTACAAGTTTTACTTTGACGGCGAAAGCGCCCGCTTTCGCCCCGATTGCCCTGAAGGAGTTTGCGATGTCGAGTACCTTGCCCACCTATTTTGTTTCGCACGGCGGCGGTCCGTGGCCGTTCATGAAGGACCAGACAGGCAGCGCCTACGATCAGCTCGAAGCATCGCTGGTGGACATGCCGCGCCAGTTGGGCCAGCGGCCCCGCGCCGTGCTGGTGGTGACGAGCCACTGGGAAGCGGCCGATTTCATGGTGTCATCGGGCGCCGCGCCGGGCATGATCTACGACTACGGCGGCTTTCCGCCCCACACCTACCAGGTCAGCTACCCGGCGCCCGGTCATCCCGCACTGGCGCAGCGGGTGGCCGAACTGGCGCGCGCGGCCGGCCACCCCGTCACGCTCGACGAACAGCGCGGTTTCGACCATGGCACGTTTTCCATGCTGGTCCCCGTCTACCCGGAGGCCGACATGCCGGTGGTGCAATTGTCCATCAAGCACGGCTACGATCCGGAAACCCACCTGGCCCTGGGCCGCGCACTGGCGCCCTTGCGCGACGAAGGCGTCCTGATCATCGGCAGCGGCCTGTCCTTCCACAACCTGCGCCAGTTCGGCCCCGGCGGCAAGCTGGCCTCGCAGCAGTTCGACGGCTGGTTGCAGCACGTCTTGCTGGACCTGCCCCCCGCTCAGCGCAGCGCCGCGCTGCGCCGCTGGAGCGCGGCGCCGTCCGCGCGCGTGGCGCATCCGCGCGAAGACCACCTGGTGCCGCTGTTCGTGGCGCTGGGCGCGGCCGAACAGGAAGTGGCGGCCTGCGTGTATCACGAGGACGCGTTTTTCGGCAGCCTGGCGGTGTCGAGTTTCAGGTTCGGCGCAGCAGCGGCTGCGTAAGCGGGGCGCCGGGCGCCGCGGGCAGGCGGATGGTCACGGGCCGTCCGCCTTGGCCGTGCCGTCATGGCGTCGCGTTACACCACGGCGGCGTTGAGGGAGCCGGGCCGCCGCGCCAGCAGGCGAGAGAGCCGGTGCAGACCGGCCTGGAAGCGTCCACGGTCCTTGATGCTGCCCAAGGAGATTCGAATGGCATTCGCCGAGACGCTGCCAGTGGCGAACGCCTGCGCCGGCGTGACGGCGATGCCCTCGCTGTCGGCGGCATGCGCAAACTGCGAGCAGTTCCAGTACGCGGGCAACTCGAGCCACACATGCAGGCCGTCGCCGAGGCCGCTGTAACGCCCGGCAAGGATATCCCGGGCCATGCGGTGGCGCAGGCGCGCCTCCTTGCGCACGCCTTCCATCAATCGCTCAGCCGAACCGTCGAGTATCCACTGCGTGGCCAGTGCCGCCGTCAAGGGTGCGACCATCAGCGAAAATGACCTTAACGCGACCAGAAACCGTTCGCGTTCGTGCGGGTCGCGTATCAGCACGTAGGCGACCCGCAAGCCGGGCGTCAGGCATTTCGACAGCGTGCCGATGTAGACCACCTGGTCCGGGGCAAACGTGGCAACAGGTGGTGGCGGGGTGTCGGCCAGGCGCCAGTAGGGATCGTCCTCGAGAATGCGCACCTTGCAGCGCTTCGCGATGCTGGCGAGCGCCTTGCGCCGGCGTTCGGGCATGGTGATGGCGGTCGGGTTCTGCAACGTGGGATTGAGGTAGACCAGGGCGCTCTTGTGCTGGCGGCACGCTTGCTCGAGCAGTTCAGGCACCATCCCGTGCCTGTCCGCGTCCACCGCAATGATGCGCCGGCCGAACTGGGTCGCCGCGGCACGCAAGCCCGGATAAGTGATGGGCTCGGCCAGGATCACATCGCCAGGCACCGTCAGCGCAAGGATCAAGGCGGCGATCGCCGCTTGCGCACCGGGACAGACCAGGACCTGCCGGGGATCGAGCGGTCCAAACATCGGTGCGAGCCATGTGGCGCCAGCCTGGCGGTCGGAGGCGCTGCCCCCGGCCACGTGGTAGGTCATCAGCAATTCGTTGTCTGCCCTCATCATTACTTGAGACAAACCTTGTTTCAACATGTCGTCGAAGTCCACGCCAGCGGGCGGCGGTGGGGTATTCATGCTCAGGTCGAGGATCGAGGTCAATTCGACCTTCGGCGCCGCGACATAGGTGCCGCGCGCGCCGCGGCCCTCCAGCAAGTGGCGACGCCTGGCTTCGTCGTAGGCGCGTGTAATCGTCGTCAGGTCAACGTCGAGCTGTGCTGCCAGCTGGCGCTGCGGCGGCAGACGGTCGCCCGGCTTGAGCGATCCGTCTGCCAGCGCCGCCTGCAAGGCATCGGCAATCTGCAAAAAACGCGGCCCTTTGTTTCCGGCCAATCGGGGCAACCAGGTGGAAAAATTTTCACCTTGTATGTTTTTTAACTGGGACATTTTGTCTCAATGTATGGAAATTGCTTTTAGGTAGTATGCTTCAGAACGTGCCGCAGGTAGAGGGAATGACCGGTTCAAACAGGATGCCTGGGCGCTGGTTTGAACGAACGATGAAGCTGCTCAGGCAGCGTGTTGAGGTAGTGTTCCTCACGATAGACAGTATCAAGTAATAGCCTGGAAATACGCAAAATGATGGATTGGATCCCGATAGTGCTGGTAACGTTCAAGGCGCTCGTGCTCGGCACGGGCATGTTCTTCGCCATCAAGTGGCATTACGATCAAGGCAAGAAGGAGCAGGACAAGCGCGCGCTGCTACGCACGGTCGGCAAGGTGGCCGCAGTGTTCGTGCTATTGGTCGCGGTGCTGGTGTTCCTCACCTTCGTCCTTAGCAGCAAGCTCGGTTTGGACTTGACCTTCCCATGATGGGAAAGCGCCTTGCACAGTGCCGCGCAATGTGCGTTGGCGTCATGGCGTGGCAGCGGGACTACTCGGCAACATCGGCTTGACGATGTCGGCCTTCAAGACGAACCTTGCGTTCGTCGGTCCAGCGGCGCTTGTCGCTTCGTCGAAGATGGCCATGTTTCTTGCGTCGCTGAAGGCAGGTGCTGCCGGCTAAGCCAGACGCATTCGCCGCCATCGGCTGAGGGAGTTCACTAGCCGCCGCGCTTGCCGCGTGCCGCGTTCAGCGCTTTTTCAGCCGCCACGGCCGCCGCCTTGGCCGCCTTTTCCGCCATCGCCACGGCGTGCAGTTCCAACTGTGCCGCACGGCTCGCGGGAGTTTCCAGGCTGATACGTCCCAGTACGCCCGTGCGGTAATCCTGCAGGAAGGTGTGCGCGGCCTTTTCGAAATCGAGGTCGCCGCCCTTCTGGCGGTAGCCGCGCCGCGCCGCCACCGCTTCGATCACGCCGATGCCGTCGAGGCTTTCGGTCTTGAAGCCGTAGCGGGTGCTCAGCAGCGCGGGATAGCGCTCGAGCAGCACTTCGGCCAGGAACACCGCCACCTCGTCTTCGATCAGCGCGTTCGAGCCGACGGCGTGGCTGGCGGCCAGCATCAGGCCGTCGCTGGCCAGGGCGATCTTTGGCCACAGCATGCCGGGCGTGTCGACGAGGATGATATTTTTGCCCAGATACAGTTTTTGCTGGATCTTGGTCACGGCTGGCTCATCGCCCACCTTGGCGACCTTCTTTTTCAACAGGGCGTTCATCAGGGTGGACTTGCCCACGTTGGGAATGCCCATGATCATGATGCGCAGCGGCTTGGTGGGCACCCCGCGGTGGGGCGCCAGCGACAGGCACAGCGCCGGGATGCGGGCGACATCGGCCGGCTTCTTGGTCGTCATGGGGAAGGCGGTGACGCCTTCCTGGGCATCGTAATAAGCGCTCCAGGCGGCGGTGGCGGCGGGATCGGCCAGATCGACCTTGTTGAGAATTTTCAGGCAGGGCCGCTGACGAAACAGGCGCAGCTCTTCCACCATGGGATTGCAGCTCGCCTCGGGCAGGCGCGCATCAAGCACTTCGATCACCAGGTCGGTGTTCTCCATCTGTTCGGCCGCCTTTTTGCGGGCGGCGTTCATGTGGCCTGGGTACCATTGGATCGACATGCTGGGCTTTCACTCTTGGACAATCCCGCTATTTTACGTTGTCGCCCCCTCCCCCGCGACTTTCTCGCAGCGCTTTGTTGGTCCCGGCGCCGTGCCCCAGGTCTGCCGCACCCCGTATCGCCGGGCTTTCCCTTGCCTGATCCCCCGCAAGAAGTTGCCCATCAGAAAAAATAATACCTTTCTCGTCGCCAAGGAACTCCCCATGCCCCCGTCAAAGACAGGAACATCCTCGTCGGCGTGCTGAGCGCGGCGGCCCTGCTGGCCGCCGCCAGTGCCGAGTACGACGTCCGCGCCGCCAGACCGTCTGCCCCTGCCCCTGCCGCTGCCGACCCTGCCGACCTTGCCAGCCCTGCCAGCCCTGCCAGCCCGCACCAGAGCGACATGGCGCAGCTCACGACGACGCTGGCGCCGGCGAAGCCGTTCGCCGGGCAGGCCACACCGATCGCCATTCCGCCTTAGGCGGCCGTGGTCGTCATCAAGGGCAAGCGATTTAGCGCGCGCAAAAAAGGCGTACAGCCCTGACCGCGGCAGCCAGCGCGGCACCGGCACGAAGCTGATCACGCACCCGGCTGTGCCCTACAGTGCCGTCGCCTCCACATCGGCTCGCATCGGCGCGGTGATGCCCTGCCAGTTCCCCTGCAGATAATGGGTGTAACGCTCGCCATCGTCGCGCAGGCTGACGGAGTGGAAATTCCACTTGGGCGTACCGCCCTCGTTGGGCTGGGTGCCCAGCGTCAGGTCGCGGCAGAACCAGTCGCGGGGGTTGCAATAGGCGCCGCCGCCCGCACCGGCGACGCCGCCGGCGCTGTGGTACGCGACCACTTCATCGTCCTGGCCCGGCAACAGAAACGAATAGAAGGTGCCGCGGGCGCCCGCATACATGTAGAACATGAGGCCGCGGGTGTCGTTGTGGTTGTACATGGCGCGGATGGTGGTGGTGCGCAGGTCGCGCGCCAGCGCTTCGCCGGTGGCCCAGGCGCCCGCGTCGGCCAGTTCGGTGCCGCCCGCGGCGCCGGCGGCAACGCGGATCCATTTGATGTTCCAGCCCGTTTGCGTGGGCGCGCCGGGGCCGGCCGGCGCGCACACCCCGGCCCCGTTCGGCGTCGCATTGGTCACGCTGCGCGGGGAGCCGCCATAGTTGGCCAGGTTGTAGCCAATCATGGGGTCGCCCGCGCTGTAGGCGGCGATGTAGCACCAGTTGCTGCCCGTGCAGAAGCAGTCGAGGGCATTGCGCACGATGCCGCTTTGCCCGGCGATGCTGCCAACACCGTCCCAGTTGACGGCCTGCTTGCCCACGCCGGCGCTGACCTGGCCCGGCCCCCAGTAGCTGAAATCCTGGTAGTTGCCGATGGCGCCACCCGCACCCCGGCCGTTGATCCACAAGGTGTAATTGGCGGCCGAGGCGCTCATCGGGAGCGCACCCAGCAACAGCAGCAACAACAGACACACCCGCAGCACCGCCTTGTTCATGACGCCCTCCCGTGTTTTCTCGTACAGGGTTGGAGTGGGCGGCGGGGGCGAAAGTTCAAGCCTGCGGTGCGCTCTGCGTCAATCGATCTGCGCCAGCGCCTTGACGTGCGCCACCACGCTGCGCCCCAGCGCCGACAGGTTGTAGCCGCCCTCGAGGCAGCTGACGATGCGCCCTTGCGCATGTTCGGCGGCGACCGCCATGATCTGCCGGGTCATCCAGCTGTAGTCGGCCTCGACCAGCGCCATGTCGCCCAGATCATCTTCGCGGTGCGCATCGAATCCTGCGGAAATAAAAATCATCTGGGGCTTGAACGCGTGCAGGGCCGGCAGCCAGTGCGCGCTCACCAGTTGGCGTACCAGCTCGCCGCCGCTGCGGGCCGGCACCGGCAGGTTAACGCTGTTGGCCGTTTCCGGCTCCGGCTCGCTGTAAGGATAGAACGGATGCTGGTAGAAGCTGCACATGAGCACGCGCTGGTCGTCGTGGAACGATTCGGCCGTGCCGTTGCCGTGGTGGACGTCGAAATCGATGATGGCCACCCGTTCCAGGCCGTGGCCGTCGAGCGCCTGCAGCGCCGCCAGCGCCACATTGTTCAACAGGCAAAAGCCCATCGCATTGCCGGGACGCGCATGGTGGCCGGGCGGACGGATCGCGCAGAAAGCGTTGTCGATATCGCCGGCGATGACGGCGTCGGTGGCGGCCATGGCACAGCCGGCCGCGCGCAGTGCCGCCTGGTAGCTGTGGGCGTTGAGGATGGTATCGCCGTCGATCGGATAGTACGCGCCTGCTGCGGGAAGATTGTCGCGGATCACGGCCAGCGCTTCCAGGCTATGATTGCGCAACACCGCCGGGATCTCGGCCAGCGGCCCGTCGCGCCGTTCGAACAGGCCGTCCAGGCGGGCGCGGATCAACTGGTCTTCGATCGCTTCCAGGCGGGCGGGACACTCCGGGTGCCAATCGCCCATTTCGTGGCGCAGACAATCAGGATGGCTGTAGATGGCTGTGCTCATAGAGTAATATTTATATCCTCGTGCCATGTTTTTCAGACTGGGCGCCGTTTCTCTTATAGAATCTTTGCCAAGGCTGCACTATGCGCGAAAGCTTGCGCTACTGCTAATTTACCATGCCACGCGCGGCCCGTGCAGGCGCGCGGCACACCGTGGCGCCGGTGTGCGACCGGCCTGTCGTTGAACCAGTTGACAAAAAGGCAGCAATGTTCGAGAAACTGCATGCGGTGGCCCGCCAGGTGGGCCAGATCGTCGTCGGCAAGGATGTGCAGGTGCGGCAGGCGCTCACCTGCCTGCTGGCCGGCGGCCACCTGCTGGTGGAAGACGTGCCGGGAGTCGGCAAGACCACCCTGGCCCACGCGCTGGCCATTTCGCTGGGCATGCAGTTCAACCGCGTGCAGTTCACCAGCGACCTGCTGCCGGCCGACGTGGCCGGCATCTCCGTCTACGAGCGGGAAAAAAACGGCTTCGTGTTTCATCCGGGGCCGATCTTCACGCAGGTGCTGCTGGCCGACGAGATCAACCGCGCCACGCCGAAGACCCAGTCGGGCCTGCTCGAGGCGATGGAAGAGCGCCAGGTCAGCGCCGATGGCGTCACCCGGCCCCTGCCGACGCCATTTTTCGTCATCGCCACCCAGAACCCGTCGCACCAGGTGGGCGTGTTTCCCCTGCCGGAGTCGCAGCTCGACCGCTTCCTGATGTGCCTGTCGCTGGGCTACCCGGACGCCGCCGCCGAGCGCGCCCTGCTGATGGGCGAGGACCGGCGCGCCATGCTCCGGGCCCTGCCGGCGGCCATGCAACCGGCCGAACTGGTGGCGGCCCAGCAGGCCCTGGGCACCATCCATGCCTCGGGCGCGCTGATCGACTACGTGCAGGCGCTGGCGCACGCGTCGCGCCATGACGGCCTGTTCGCCGAAGGCCTGTCGCCGCGCGCCGCGATCGCCCTGCTGCGTGCGGCGCGCGCCTGGGCCGCGCTGGAAGGGCGCGACCACGTGGTGCCGGAAGACGTGCAGGCGGTGCTGGTGCCGGTCTGCGCGCACCGGCTGCGGCCCTTGAAATCGGCGCACGGCGTGGCCGTGGCCAGCCGCGACCTGGTGCTGCAGTTGCAGCAGTCCGTGCCCGTCTGAGGACGCAATGAGCGGTCCAGCAAGCCAGGCCGGCGCCGGCGCCCCGCCCGTTCCAGGCCGGGCCGGGCTGTTGCGCCGCCTCGAGGGGCGCTTGCGCCAGTTGCTGTTCCCCCTGCACGGCGCGGAAAGCGGCGAAGTGCTGCTGCACCGGCGCCGCGTCTACATCCTGCCCACCAACGCGGGCCTGGGCTTTTGCGCGCTGGTGCTGGTGCTGCTGGTGGGCGCCACCAACTACAACCTGGGCCTGGGCTTCGCGCTGGCCTTCCTGCTCGTTTCCTGCGGCCTGGTCGACATGCTGCTCACCTACCGCAACCTGGCCAATCTGCGCCTGCGCGCCGGCCGCGTGGCCCCCGTGTTCGCGGGCGCCGAAGCGCGCTTCGAGCTGGTCCTGATCAACCGCAGCGCGCTCGAGCGCTACGCCATCGGCGTCGATTTCGTCGGCACCGGCCCCCGTTACCTGACCGACGCGGCGGCCGGCGGCGAGACGCTGCTGACGCTGGCCTGCCCGACCAGCGTGCGCGGGTCGCTGGCGGCGCCGCGCGTGCGCCTGGTGACGCGGTTTCCGCTGGGCCTGTTCCGCGCCTGGGGCTACTGGCAGCCCGCCATGCGCGCGCTGGTCTATCCCTTCCCCGAAAGCGAGGCGCCGGCGCTGCCGCTGGCGGGCGCGAACGCCGACGACGGCCGCGGCAGCGCCGGCCAGGACGACTTCGGCGGCATCCGCAACTACCAGGCGGGCGACTCGATGCGCAGCCTGGCGTGGCGCCAGATCGCCCGCCTCGACCTGGAACACGGCGGCCAGCTGGTGACCAAGCATTTCGAGGGGGGCGGCGCCGATGAACTGGTGCTCGATTTCGCCGCCATCGCCAGCACCGTGCCCGTCGAAGCGCGCCTGTCGCGCATGACGCGCTGGGTGCTGATGGCCGAGCAGCGCGGCCTGCCCTACGGTTTCAGGCTGGGCAGCCTGCACCTGCAAGCCGGCCACGGCGCCGCGCACCAGGCAGCATGCCTGCAAGCGCTGGCTCTGTACGGCAGCGGGGCGGCGCTGTGAAAGCGCGCGCGCCGCTGGCGGCGCTGCGCGCCTGGCTGAAAAATTTCATCGCCCGGCTGCCACGCGACAAGGCCGACACGCTGCTGCTGCTGGCCGGCGCCCTGCTGGTGCTGGCGCCGCACGCGCTGCACCTGCCCCTGTGGGTGACGGCGCTGTCGCTGGCGACCATGACGTGGCGGGTGGCGATCACCGTGCGCGGCACCCGCCTGCCGCCCACCAGCCTGCTGGTGCCGCTGGCGGTGGGCGCCGTCGGCGGCATCGGGCTCACCTATCAGACGGTACTGGGACGCGATGCCGGCGTCGCCACGCTGGTGCTGCTGGTGGCCTTCAAAATGCTGGAAATGCGGGCGCGGCGCGATTTATATGTGGTCATCTACCTGTGCTTTTTTCTGCTGCTGACCACCTTCTTTTACGCCCAGGGCGTGGGCACGGCGCTGTTGATGCTGGCGGCGATCGTGGTGCTGTTCGCCGCCCAGCTGTCGTTTCAGTTTACCGGTGCGGTGCCGCCGCTGCGCCGGCGCCTGTGGCTGTCGGCGCGCCTGGTGCTGCTGGCGCTGCCGATGGCGGCGCTGCTGTTCGTGGTGTTCCCGCGCCTGCCCGGTCCCTTGTGGGGCATGCCCGACGACGCCGCCATCGGTCGCACCGGCATGTCCAGCAGCATGACGCCGGGCATGCTGGCGCGGCTGGCACAATCGGACGAGACCGCCTTCCGCGTGCGTTTCCTCGATGCCGCGCCGGCGCCGCCACTGCGCTACTGGCGCGGCCTGGTGCTGGCCGATTTCGATGGCCGCAGCTGGACCCAGGGCGCCGCCAGCGGCGCCGACAGCGCCCGCGCGGTCAGCCACAGCTGGCAGGGCGCTCCCGTGCGCCACGAGGTCACCCTCGAGCCCAGCGGCCAGCGCTGGCTGTTCGCACTCGACCTGGCCGACGCCGCGCCCGCCGTCGGCGGCGCCGCCAGCACCCTCAGCGCGGCGCGCGAACTCACCGCCGCGGCGCCGCTCGACCAGCGCGTGCGCTACGCCGTCGTCTCGCATCCCCACTACCGGCTGCAGGCCGACGCCACGCTGGCCGACGATGCGCGCTGGCTGCGCCTGCCGGACGGCGCCAATCCGCGCGCGCGGGCGGCCGGCCTGGCCCTGCGCGCCCAGGCCAATCCCGTCGAACGCATCAACGCCGTGCTGCGCAGCTTTCGCCAGGAAAAATTCGTCTACACGCTCGAGCCGCCGCGGCTGGGGCGCGATAGCGTCGACGCCTTCCTGTACCAGACCCGCAGCGGCTTTTGCGAACACTATGCGAGCGCTTTCGTGTTCCTGATGCGCGCCGCCGACGTGCCGGCGCGCGTCGTCACCGGCTACCAGGGTGGCGAAATCAATCCCGTCGACGGCTTCATGACGGTGCGCCAGTCCGACGCCCACGCCTGGGCCGAGGTGTGGCTGGCCGGGCATGGCTGGCTGCGCGTCGATCCGACGGCGGCGGTGGCGCCCGGCCGGGTGCTGCGCGGCGCCAGCCGCCCGGCCCGCCGCGGCAATCCCTTCGGCATCGCCGCCCTCGACGGCCTGATCAACTTTGGCGCCGACGACGATTCGCTGCTGGGCCAGTTGCGCTTTCGCGCGGCGGCGCTCAACAACGGCTGGAACCAGTGGGTGCTCAACTACACGCCCGAGCGCCAGCGGGGCGCCGTCGACGCCCTCGCGGCCAGCGCCAGCGATCCGCGCAACTGGGGCGCGCTGGCACTGGCGGCGGCCCTGCTGGCGCTGCTGCACGCCAGGCGCCAGCGGCGCCAGGGCGATCCGGTCGATGCGCTATACTCGGCGCTGTGCCTGCAACTGGCGCGCCACGGGCTTATCCGCGCCAGCGCCGAGGGCCCGCTCGACTTCGGCCGGCGCATCGCCGCCGCCGCCATCGCGCCGGCGCGCAAGCAGGCCGCCACCGACTTTCTGCGGCTGTACGTCGCTTACAAATATGGCGCGCAGCCAGCTCCGCCGGGGCTGCGCGCCAGCCTGAAAAATCTGTTGACCAAACTTTGATGATCGTCTCGCCGTCTCTGCTGAAATACCGTCCCCGCCTGCGTGCGTGCCTGAGCGTGCCGGCCCTGCTGGCGAGCTTGCTGGCCGCCAGCCTGGCCTTCGCGCCCCAGCCGGCCCGCGCCGCCGCCGAGAAAAAACCGGGCGCCACCAGGCACAAGGCCGAGCGCCATCCGAAAGCGCTCAAGGTGCTCGCCGCGGGACGCGCCGCCAGGGGCGCCGGCGGCAAGGCGGCCAAGGCCGCTGCCGCGGCCGCCGCGCTGGCCGCCGCGCGCAAGCTCGAGGTCCAGGGCGAGCCCGTCAACTTCCGCGGCTGGCAGGCGGTAGCCGACTTCGAAGCGGACATGGTCAGCAAGTACAGCTTCGACGCGGCCGCCCTCAAAGCGGTGATGGAACAGGTCAATTACATCGACGCGGCGGTCCAGCTGGTCAAACCGGCGCCGCCGGGCAAGCCGAAGAACTGGCAGGCCTACCGCGATCGCTTCATCGAACCGGTGCGCATCAATGCCGGCATCGAATTCTGGAACCGCTACGCCGACGTGCTGGCGCGCGCCGAAGCCCAGTACGGCGTACCGGCGGAAATCATCGTCGGCATCATCGGCGTTGAAACCGTGTATGGTCGCAACACCGGACGCTTCCGCGCGCTCGACGTGCTCACCACGCTGGCGTTTGCCTACCCGGACGCGCCGAACCGGCTGGCGCGCCAGGCATTTTTCCGGGGCGAACTGGAAAACACCTTGCTGCTGGCGCGCAAATCGAATATCGATCCGTTTAGCCTGATCGGCTCGTTTGCGGGCGCCATTGGCCTGCCGCAGTTCATGCCCGGCAGCATACTGGCCTATGGTGTCGACTTCGATGCCGATGGCAAGATCGACTTGCGCGGCTCGCCGGTCGACGCCATCGGCAGCGTCGCCAATTTCCTCGTCCAGCACGGTTGGCGCCCCGCACCGGGCCAGAGCGCCGTGTATCCCGCCCAGGTGTCTGCCAGCCGCGCCTGGGAGGGCATGATCGGCCAGGGTCTGAAAGCGACTTATACGCCGGAGCAACTGTCCGGCGCCGGCGTGACGGTGGCGGCGGCGCTGCCCGCCGACACCCTGTTCGGCCTGGTCGACCTGCAGAATGGCGCAGAAGCAACAGAATACTGGCTGGCAAGCGATAATTTTTTCGCTATCACCCAGTACAACCGCAGTTACTTCTATGCCATGTCCGTCATCGATCTGGGACGCACGATTCGCCAGGCACGGGCCGGTGGCGCATTGTGAAGTGGGAAACTTTGTAATCAACTGTAACGAAGGCGTGCCGTTCTGACACCAGGGCTTTAACGATTCCTCCTTGATACTCCCCGGGAGTATCAAGGAGGAACGTACGAGCTGATCATTGCAACCTGCACCAGTTTTCCCGATACTCCCCTAAAACTTGCAACGACATCACATTCATTTCCATTCGTGCGGCCAAAATCGGCAAATTGCTCTACACTTAACTTTAATCAGACAACAATTCCCCATCAGCGTAGATGTGAGAGAATTGCACTGTGGCTACGTTGCATAGCGACAACAATAAACGACACACAAAACGTAAAAATTTATTGCTGTCAGGTATTACATTGGAAATTCTTGTACAATTGTGTATATATTTTCCAAAGTGTTCTCGGAAACCATTGCAGTCAGCATTAATTTACATGGTTGTAGCAGCGCGAACGCCGAGTCTATGAACCAGTAGCACAACTCAAATAGGAATGATCGAAAATGACAAACCAAGTCGGCATTGACATGAACAGCGATTCGGATTCGGACGATCTGTTGCAATACAACCCTAATCGGTTGCTCGACACCTTGATCGAAAACCTGCGTCTGAAAAATGATGCAGCCCTGTCGCGCGCGCTCGAAGTGGCGCCGCCCGTCATCTCGAAAATCCGCCACCACCGCCTGCCGGTTGGCGCCTCGCTGCTGATCCGCATGCACGAAGTGAGCGATCTGTCGATTCGCGACCTGCGCTACCTCATGGGCGATCGTCGCAACAAATTCCGTATCAGCGACAAGCAGTTCAAGCCAAAAGAAGGCGAGCCACAGGCATAAAGGCTTGCCGGCGACACCCTGTCGCCGCCTGCCCGCCTGCGCCCGTTCGCCCTGTCCGGGCCTGCAAGCATGAAACATGCATGATGCCGACCTCCCGCTGCGCGGGATGGCGGCATTTTTTATGCGCGCCGCAAACCCGCCTCAGGCGGGGAATACGCCGGTCGACAGGTAGCGGTCGCCGCGGTCGCAGACGATGAACACGATAGTGGCGTTCTCCACCGTTTGCGACACGCGCAGGGCGATTTCGCAGGCGCCGGCGGCCGAGATGCCGCAGAAAATCCCCTCTTCGGCCGCCATGCGGCGTGCCATGTGTTCGGCCTGGGCCTGGCTGACGCTTTCGATCTGGTCGACCCTGGCGCGATCGAAAATTTTCGGCAGGTAGGCTTCGGGCCACTTGCGGATGCCGGGAATCGAGGAGCCCTCTTCCGGCTGGGCGCCGATGATGCGCACCGCCTCGTTGCGCTCTTTGAGGTACTGCGACACGCCCATGATGGTGCCGGTGGTGCCCATGGCGCTGACAAACTGGGTGACGCGGCCGTCGGTATCGCGCCAGATTTCCGGGCCCGTCGTTTCGTAGTGGGCGCGCGGATTGTCGCCATTGCCGAACTGGTCGAGGATGATGCCCTTGCCTTCGCGCTGCATCTGCCCGGCCATGTCGCGCGCATATTCCATGCCGCCCGTCTTGGGCGTGAGCACGATCTGGGCGCCGTAGGCGGCCATGCTCTGGCGCCGCTCGATCGACAGGTTATCGGGCATCAGCAGCACCATTTTGTAGCCGCGCACGGCAGCGACCATGGCCAGCGCGATGCCCGTGTTGCCGCTGGTGGCCTCGATCAGCGTGTCGCCCGGCTTGATGTCGCCACGCTCCTCGGCCCGCTTGAGCATCGACAGCGCGGCGCGGTCCTTGACGGAGCCGGCGGGATTGTCCCCCTCCATTTTGCCCAAAATGATGTTGTTGCGGGCCGCCGCATCGGCGCCGGGCAGGCGCACCAGCTGCACCAGTGGCGTGTTGCCGATCGTATCTTGGATGGTCTTGTAAGACATGGCTCTCTCTGGCTATTCGGTCAAGCTGCCATTGTATGCCGGAGCGTCTGTTTGCGTTTGATGAGATGCCACCCGATGCCCGCGAGCACCAGTGGCAGCGGCGAGACCGGCAGCGCGCCTGCCGGTCTCGTGCGGTTTATTTCGCGGTCGCGGCGGCCTTCTTCGCCTCCCCTTTCGGCGCCGCCGCCACGCTGGTCCCGTCGAGCGGCTTGCCGCCCACCGTCAGGCCGGCGCTCGACAGTTTACGCGCGCTCTTCTCGCCCACCCCCTGCACCCGCTTCTCGAAATCGGCCCAGTCCTTGAAGGGACCGTTTTTGGTGCGCTCGTCGATGATGGCCTTCGAGGTTTTCGGCCCGATGCCCTTGATGCCATCGAGCGCGGGGGCATCGGCCTTGTTGACATCGACCTGGGCCATGGCGAAACCCATGGTGGCGACCAGCGTCGCCACTGCCAGCATCAGTTGCTTGATCATAGTGTGTCTCCGTAAATGGTTCACGGGGGGCACATGCCGCCCGAGACCAATCAACGGCCACGCGGGCGCGGCGTTGACGGCGCACTGATGAGCGCGCGCAAGGGCCCTACAAACCGGCGCCGAACAATTCGGCGCGCGTCACCGTCGCCGTGCCCAGTTTGCCCACCACGATGCCGCCGGCCCGGTTGGCCGTGATGAGGGCGTCGGCCATCGACATGCCGGCACCCAGCATGGCGGCCATGGTGGCGATGACGGTGTCGCCGGCGCCGGAGACGTCGTAGACTTCCCTGGCGGCGGCGTGCATGTGCAGGATTTCGTGGGCGCTGTACAAGCTCATGCCCTCCTCCGAACGGGTCAGCAGCAAGGCGTCCAGCCCCAGTTCGACGCGCAGGGCCTGGGCCTTGTCGGCCAGTTGCTGCTCGCTGTTCCAGCTGCCGACGATGCGCTTGAGTTCGGACTTGTTGGGGGTCAGGATGGAGGCGCCCGCATACGGCGAGAAATCGTCGCCCTTCGGGTCGACCATCACCACCTTGCCGGCGGCGCGGGCGCTGCGGATCATGTCAGCCACATTGACCAGGCTGCCCTTGTTGTAGTCCGACAGGATGATCACATCGTATTGCCCCAGCTTGCTGTTGAAAGCGGTCAACTTATCGCGCAGCACGGTGTCGGTGGGGGCGTCCTCGAAGTCGATGCGCAGCAGTTGTTGCTGGCGGCCGATCACGCGCAGCTTGATGATGGTGGAAATGGCGCTGTCGCGCTGCAGGTAGCTGTGGATGCTCGATTCGGCCAGCAACTGGGCCACCTGCTCGCCCGCTTCGTCGGCGCCCACCACGCCCAGCAGGCCCACGTGGGCGCCCAGCGAGGCGACGTTGCGGGCGACGTTGGCGGCGCCGCCCAGGCGTTCCTCGCGCTTTTCCACGCGCACGATGGGCACCGGTGCCTCCGGCGAAATGCGGCTGACCTCACCGAACCAGTAGCGGTCGAGCATGACGTCGCCCACCACCAGGATGCGCACCGCCGACAGGTCGGGTGCGGCGATGTGGGGATTGCTGTCGGGGGTCAGGAGTCGGCTGGGGGCAGATGCGTGCATAGTCTCTTAGTTTAATGGCGGGTCAGCACGGAGCGGCCGATGCCATGGTATTGAATGCCCGCTTCGGCCATCTGGGCAGGTTCGAACAGATTGCGGCCGTCGAATACCAGCGGGGTTTTCAGGCAGGCCTTGATGGCCTCGAAATCGGGACTGCGGAAGGCTTTCCACTCGGTGACGATGATCAGGGCGTCGGCGGCCGACAAGGCGTCCAGCGCGGTCTCGGCAAAGCGCACGCGCGCCAGTTGGGCGGCATCGAGGTCGAGTGCCAGCACCCGCCGCGCTTCCGCCATCGCCACCGGGTCGAAGGCGGCGACGCTGGCCCCGCGCGCGAGCAACTGGCGCAGCAGCACGCGCGCGGGGGCCTCGCGCATGTCGTCCGTGTTGGGCTTGAAGGCCAGGCCCCAGACGGCGAAATGGCGGCCCGTCAAGTCTTCGCCGAAGGCCGCCACCACCTTCTCACCCAGCACCAGCTTCTGGCGCTCGTTGACCGCTTCGACGGCGCGCAGGATCAGCAGGTCCTGGTCGTGGCTGCGGGCGGTGCGCTCGAGCGCCTGGACGTCCTTGGGGAAGCACGAGCCGCCGTAACCGGCGCCCGCGTACAGGAAGCTGTGGCCGATGCGGGGGTCGGAGCCGATGCCGTGGCGCACTGCCTCGATGTCAACCCCGACCCGGTCGGCCAGGTTGGCCAGTTCGTTCATGAAGGAGATGCGGGTGGCCAGCATGGCGTTGGCGGCATACTTGGTAAATTCGGCCGAACGCACGTCCATCCAGTAGAGGCGCTCATGGTTGCGGTTGAACGGCGCATACAGTTTCTTCATCAGCTCGCGCGCACGCAGGCCCGCCGCGTCGCCGTCGTGGCCGATGACGATGCGGTCGGGCCGCAGAAAATCCTCGACCGCCGCGCCTTCCTTGAGAAATTCGGGATTCGACACCACCGTGAAGCTGGCGCCGCCCTCCTGGCCGGCGCCGTCGATTTCCTCGCGCAGCGCCGCGCCGACGCGCTCGGCCGTCCCCACCGGCACGGTCGACTTGTCGACGATGACTTTAAAACCGCGCATGTGGCGGCCGATGTTGCGCGCCGCCGCCAGCACGTACTGCAGGTCGGCCGAGCCGTCTTCGTCGGGCGGGGTGCCAACGGCGATGAACTGCAGCACACCGTGCGCGACCGAGGCGGCGATGTCGGTCGAAAAGCGCAGGCGGCCACTGGCGCGGTTGCGCGCCACCAGGTCAGCCAGCCCCGGCTCATGGATGGGAATGCCGCCGCTGTTGAGCAGGGCGATCTTGGCGCCATCGAGATCGAGGCAGAACACGTCATTGCCCAGTTCGGCCAGGCAGGCGCCCGTCACCAGGCCGACGTAGCCGGTGCCGATAATGGTGATCTTCATGGTCGTTCGCCCCGCGTCAGTTCATCACATTGAGTTCTTCGGTACGGCGCGGCGGGTAGCTCTCCCAGCGGCTGCAGCCGGGACACTGCCAGTAGAACTGGCGCGCCTTGAAACCGCACTGGCTGCACTGGTACCGGGCCAGCTTCTGGGTGTAACCGTGCACCAGGTTCTTCACCATCGACAGCTCTTCCCAGATCGCCGCCGGCGCGTCCATCAGGCGCGCCTCGAGCAGCTTGTCCAGGCCCAGCAAGGTGGGATTGCGGCGCAGCTCTTCGACCACCACCAGCTTGGCCGCCTCCACCCCGTCGAGCTCGATGACGGCCTTGAACACCACTTCGATCAGGTCGATCGAGGACGCCTCGGCCAGGTAAGCGCGCAGCAGGTTGACGCCCTCCTGCGGCCGCCCCACTTTGCGGTAGCCGTCCATCAGGCGCGCCGCCACCAGCGCCACGTGCGGCACGCTTTGCTGCTCGACGCGGCGCCAGGTCAGCAGGGCGCCCTCGACCTCGCCCTGGGCCAGCTGGGCGTCGCCCAGCAGCATGGTGGCGCGCACGTTCTTGCGGTCGGCCAGCAGGGCCTGGTCGAGCAGCGCGATGGCCTCGACCACCTGCATCTGCACCAGCGCGTCCTGCGCCAGCTCGCAATAGAACTGGGCGATTTCCTTCTGGCGGGCGCCGGCGCCCGATTCCTGCAAGCCGCGCGCGGCGTCGATGGCGCGGCGCCATTCCTTCTCGCGCTGAAAAATCTCCAGCAAGGCGCGGCGCGCCTGCACGGCGTAGGCGCTTTCGAGCAGCATATTAAAGGTCTCTTCGGCGCGGTCGAGCAGGCCCGCCTTCAGGTAATCCATGCCCAGTTCGTACTGGGCGTGCTGCTGCTGCTCGAGCGGCAGATCGGGACGCGAGAGCAGGTTCTGGTGGACCCGGATGGCCCGTTCGATCTCGCCGCGGCGGCGGAACAGGTTGCCCAGCGCGAAGTGCATGTCGGCCGTCTCCGGATCGAGCTTGACGATGTCGATGAAGGCGTCGATGGCCTTGTCATGCTGGTCGGCCAGCAGGAAATTGAGGCCCTTGAAATAGGCCGCCGGCAGGCTGCGCGATTCAGCCAGCAACTGCTTGATGTCGACCCGCGCGGCGATCCAGCCGAGGGCAAAAAAGAAGGGGATGCCAAGCAGCCACCAGAGTTCAAATTCCATGAATTATTTTTGTTGTGAGGTGAGAGGGACGGCGCGGGCCGGGCGCGCTCAACGGGGCGTCGCCACGCTGTCGGGCTGCGGCGCGCTGCTGGTGCTCACCTGGGCGTTTTGCAGGGCCGAGATGGTGTCTTCATGGCGCGTGCGCTCGCGGCGGTGCCGGAACACCGTCGGCGTCACGGCGAGGATGCCCAGGGCGGCGCCAGCGACGAAGAACGCCAGCAGCATCAGCACGAGCGGGCCGCGCAGTTCGTAATTGAGGAAAAAATGCAGGTCGACTGCCTGGGTGTTTTTCAGCGCGAAACTGAAGAACAGCACAAACAGGATCAATCCAACGAGGGTGGATACCAATTTCATCAGCCAGGTCCCGATGGGGTCGAAATGCGAAGTGTCTCACATCGGGGGGATTTATTCAAAGCATGGCGCCACGCCACGGCGGCGCGCCCTTGCGGTCACTGCGGGGGCAGCGAGCGATCCGGCGAAAAAACGGCATACATCGGCAACAAGCCGGCAACAAGCCGGCAAAAAGCCGGCAAAAAGCCAGCGAAAAAACGGCGAAAAAAAACGGCGTCCGGGACGCCGTTTTTCTGCGGTACTGGCAGAAGACTAATCTTCGATGATCGGCTGCCCGACCATCGCATCGACACGCTCGCGCAACTGCTTGCCGGGCTTGAAGTGGGGCACCCGTTTTTCCGGGACCATCACCTTGTCGCCCGACTTCGGATTGCGGCCGATGCGGGGTGGGCGGCTGTTCAGGGCAAAACTGCCGAAACCGCGGATCTCGATGCGCTGACCGGTGGACAGTGCATTGGTCATCGCATCGAGAATGGTTTTGACAGCGTACTCCGCATCTTTCGCCACCAGCTGAGAGTAACGCTCAGCGAGGCGGTTGATCAACTCGGACTTCGTCATCTGAAGCGTTCCGACTATTAGTTCTTGTTATCGAACTTGGCCTTCAACAGTGCGCCCAGGCTGGTGGTGCCCGAAGCTGCATTGTTGTCGGAGGTTGCTGCAATTTTCTGCATCGCTTCCTGGGTATCGACATTGTCTTTCGCTTTGATCGACAGCTGGATGCTGCGCGCTTTGCGATCGATGTTGATGACCAGTGCTTCGACCGAATCGCCCACTTTGAGGTGGGTGCCGGCGTCTTCCACGCGGTCACGCGAGATTTCGGAAGCGCGCAGGTAGCCTTCGACTTCTTCGGACAGGCCGATGACAGCGCCTTTAGGCTCAACCGACTTGACGGTACCGGTGACGAGCGAACCTTTGTCGTTCATGGCGGCGAAGTTGTTGAACGGGTCACCTTCGAGCTGCTTGACGCCCAGCGAAACGCGTTCGCGCTCAACGTCGATGGCCAGCACGATGGCTTCGAGTTCGTCACCTTTTTTGAAGCGACGGACAGCTTCTTCGCCCGTTTCGGTCCACGACAGGTCGGACAGGTGCACCAGACCGTCGATGTTGCCAGCCAGGCCGATGAACACGCCGAAGTCGGTGATCGACTTGATGGCGCCGCGGACTTTGTCACCCTTCTTGTGGGTCACGCCGAAGTCATCCCATGGATTTGCTTTGCACTGTTTCATGCCCAGCGAAATACGGCGACGCTCTTCATCGATTTCCAGGACCATCACTTCAACTTCATCGCCCAGCTGGACGACTTTGTTAGGAGCGACGTTCTTGTTGGTCCAGTCCATTTCCGACACGTGGACCAGGCCTTCGATGCCCTGCTCGACTTCGACGAATGCGCCGTAGTCGGTGAGGTTCGTGACTTTACCGAACAGGCGGGTGCCTTGTGGGTAACGACGGGACAGACCGGTCCAGGGATCGTCGCCCAGCTGCTTGACACCCAGCGAGACGCGGTTCTTTTCTTGATCGTATTTCAGGACCTTGGCAGTGATTTCCTGGCCAACCGTCAGCACTTCCGACGGGTGACGCACGCGGCGCCATGCCAGGTCGGTGATGTGCAACAGACCATCGATGCCGCCCAGATCGACGAAAGCGCCATAGTCGGTGATGTTCTTGACGATACCGGTAACGACGGTGCCTTCTTTGAGCGTTTCCATCAGTTTCTGACGCTCTTCGCCCATCGATGCTTCGATGACGGCGCGACGCGACAGCACGACGTTGTTACGCTTACGATCGAGCTTGATGACCTTGAATTCCAGGGTCTTGCCTTCGAACGGGGTGGTGTCCTTGACAGGACGGGTGTCGACCAGCGAGCCGGGCAGGAACGCGCGGATGCCGTTGGTCAGAACGGTCAGGCCGCCCTTGACTTTGCCATTGACGGTACCGACGACGATCTCGCCCGATTCCATGGCTTTTTCCAGAGCCAGCCACGACGCCAGGCGTTTTGCCTTGTCGCGCGACAGGATGGTGTCGCCGAAGCCGTTTTCCAGCGATTCAATCGCTACGGAAACGAAATCGCCGACTTGAACTTCCAGTTCGCCCTGGTCGTTCTTGAATTCTTCGATGGGAATAAAAGCTTCGGACTTGAGGCCGGCGTTGACGATCACGAAATTGTGGTCGAGGCGCACGACTTCAGCGGAAATAACTTCGCCGGAGCGCATATCTTGCTTCGACAACGATTCCTCGAAGAGCGCTGCAAAACTTTCCATACCAGTTGCTTCAGTTGTTGCTGTTGACATAGTTTGTACACGAGTTAGCCAGCAGAGTTCGCAGGAGGCGACTTAAACTGGGTTGAGGTTGAACCACGCCTGCCGTCGACACCATTGCCGCGGCGGGCACCACGATATTGCATTTTTACAACTTTACTGCCAGGACTTTCACCTGCTCGCTGCGCCGCGATCCTCACTACCTCAAGGGCCGGCTTCGGCCGTCATATTGATAGCATCAGCCTGGGGCGCCGCAGTTAGCGCGCGCTTACTTCGCGTTGCGCTGTGCCCACCAGTCGAGTACTTCCTCAATGGCCTGATCGGCCGTCATATTGGAAGTGTCGAGCAGGTGGGCGCCTTCCGCAGGGACCAAAGGGGCGACGGCGCGATGCATATCGCGATCGTCGCGCGCTTTCAGATCTGACAGGAGGTCTTTCATACTAGCAGAAATTCCCTTGTCAATCAATTGCTTATATCTGCGTTGCGCGCGTGCCTCAGTGCTTGCGGTGAGGAAAATCTTCAGGGGCGCATGGGGGAAAATCACCGTGCCCATGTCGCGCCCGTCCGCCACCAGGCCGGGCGCCTTGCGAAAACCCAGTTGCAGGGCAAACAGGGCCTGGCGCACCGCCGGCAGGGCGGCGATCTTCGAGGCCAGGTTGCCCACCTGTTCGGCGCGGATGGCGGCGCTGACGTCTTCGTTGGCCAGCAGGATCGCCGGGCCGGCGAAGTGCACCGGCAGGTGTTCGGCCAGCTTGGCCAGCGCGTGTTCGTCGGCCAGGTCGGTGCCGCGGCGGATCGCCGACAGCGCCGTCAGGCGGTACAGCGCGCCCGAGTCGAGGTAGTGGAAGCCGAGGCGGTCGGCCACCTTGTGGGCGACGGTGCCCTTGCCGGAGGCGGTGGGGCCGTCGATGGCGATAACGGGGATGGTGGAATGGGACATTTTTCTTCTTTATGGGAGGAGGCAGGCGCTGCCATGCTGGTGGGTCAGGCCGCGCGCCTAAAACAACTCGTTCTTCGCGATCGAGGCGAAGGTCTCGAAGTAATCGGGGAAGGTCTTGGCGACGCACTTCGGGTCGTTGATGCGCATCACGTTACCGCGCCGGATTTTGCCGTCGAGCGAGGCGAGCGAAAAACACATCGCCATCCGGTGGTCGTCGTAGGTGTCGATGGTGGCGGCGGCGATCTGCGCCGGCGGCGTCACCCGCAGGTAGTCGGCGCCCTCCTCCACCGTCGCGCCCAGCTTGCGCAGCTCGGTGGCCATGGCGCTGAGGCGGTCGGTCTCTTTCACGCGCCAGCTGCCGATATTGCGCAAGGTCGAGGTGCCCTCGGCGTACAGCGCGGCCACCGCGATCGTCATGGCGGCGTCCGGAATATGGTTGAAATCCATGTCGATCGCGTGCAGGGGGCCGTCGGCGGACGCCTCGATCCAGGTGTCGCCGCGGGTGATGGTGGCGCCCATCGCCGCCAGCGCGTCGGCAAAGCGCACATCGCCCTGGATGCTGGCCGCGCCCACGCCGTTGACCCGCACCGGCCCGCCGCCGATCGCGCCGGCGGCCAGGAAGTAGGACGCCGACGAGGCGTCGCCTTCGACGTGGATGGTGCCGGGGCTGGTGTAGTGCTGGCCCGGCTGCACCGTGAACGACTGCCAGCCGTCCTGCTCGACCGTCACGCCGAAGCGGCGCATCAGGTTGAGGGTGATTTCGATGTAGGGCTTGGAAATGAGCTCGCCCTCGACGGCGATGGTGACGGCGTGCTCGCGCGCCATCAGGGGCGCCGCCATCAGCAGCGCCGTCAGGAACTGGCTCGACACATTGCCCCGCACCGACATGGTCGCGGCGTGGATGTGGCCGCGGCGGATGCGCAGGGGCGGAAAGCCCGCTTCGCCCGTGTACTCGATCTGGGCGCCGACGGCGTTCAAGGCGTCGACCAGGTCGCCGATGGGCCGCTCGTGCATGCGCGAGACGCCGTGCAGGGTGTAGTCGCCGCCGATCACGGCCAGGGCCGCGGTCAGGGGACGGATGGCGGTGCCGGCGTTGCCCATGAACAGATCGGCCTGGTGCACGGGCAGCACGCCGTTGGCGCCATGGACCAGGTGGGTGCGCGCGTCGATCTGCTCCCACTTGATGCCCAGCGAATGGAGCGCGCCCAGCATCACCATGGTGTCGTCGGAGGCGAGCAGGTCGATGATGGTGGTGCTGCCGCCGGCCAGGGCGGCCAGCAGCAAGGTGCGATTCGAAATCGATTTCGAACCCGGCAGCGTGACCGTGCCGGCGGCGTGGATAGCCGCCGGCAGGTCGATGTGGGCGGGATAGTGTTTGACTTGGCTCATGCGGAAAATCCTTGAATTATTCGGCGCTGCGGGGGGCGGCGGGTTCACCCGCTTCGATTTCGCCCGTCCAGGCGCGGCGCGCGCGGCGGGCGTTGGCGTAGACGGCCTCGATGGCGGCGCCGTCGTGCCCGGCCAGGTGGCCCCGCAGCGTCGTCAATTGTGCCAGATAGGCGTCCAATTCGCCCAGCAGCGCGTCGCGGTTGGCCAGCGAGATGTCGCGCCACATTTCGGCCGAGGAGCCGGCGATGCGGGTAAAGTCGCGAAAGCCGCTGGCGGCGTATTGGAACAGCAGGTCGGCATGCGGCTTGCGCGCGATGTCGTCGACCAGCGCGAAGGCCAGCAGGTGCGGCAGGTGGCTGACGGCGGCGAACACCTGGTCGTGCTGCTGCGGGCTCAGTTGGTGGATCGCGGCGCCACAGGCGCGCCAGGCGTCGGCCACCCGCTCGATGTCGCCGTGGCGGTTCTCGGGCAGCGGCGTGAGCACGGTTTTCTTGCCTGCATACAGGTCGGCGATGGCGGCATCGGGACCGTTCGACTCGCGCCCGGCAATCGGGTGGCCCGGCACGAACTGGTGCAGCTTGTCGCCCAGCGCGGCGCGCGCGGCCAGCACCACGTCGCTCTTGGTGCTGCCGGCGTCGGTGACGATGGTGCCCGCTTCCAGGAACGGCGCCAGCGCCGCCAGGATCGCCCCCGTCTGCGCCACCGGCGTGGCGATCAGCACCAGCGATGCCCCGCGCAGGGCCTCCTCGGGCGAGCTGGTGATGGCATCGACGATGCCCAGTGCGAGGGCGCGCTCGAGCGCCTGCCGCGAGCGGCCCATGCCCACCACCTCGCGCACCGCGCCGGCCTGTTTCAGGGCCAGCGCGAACGAGCCGCCGATCAGGCCGACCCCGATGACGACGACTTTATCGAGCATCAGCCCAGCACTTTCTTGAGGGCGCCGATGAACACGGCATTTTCCGCCGGCAGGCCGATCGACACGCGCAGCCAGTTCGGCAAACCGTAGTTGCCGACCGGGCGCACGATCACGCCCAGCTTGAGCAAGGCCAGGTTCACGCGCGCACCCGCGTCAGGCTCGGCGCCCACCCGCACCAGCACGAAATTGCCGAACGACGGCACGTATTCGAGCCCCAGTTCGTCGAACGCTTCGACGAACTGGCGATAGCCGGCGCGGTTGTTGGCGGCGCCCCGGGCCAGAAACGCCTTGTCGTTGAGCGCGGCAATGGCTGCCGCCTGGGCCAGCGAATTGACATTGAAAGGCTGGCGGATGCGGTTCATCAGGTCGGTCAGCGCCGGCTGGGCAATGGCAAAACCCACCCGCAGGCCGGCCAGGCCGTAGGCTTTCGAGAAGGTGCGCGAGACCATCAGGTTGGGGTAGTTGCGCACCCAGTCGGCCGACTCGAACTGGTGTTCGGCGTCGAGGTATTCGTTGTAGGCCTCGTCGAGCACGACGACGACATGGCGCGGCACCTGGTCGAGGAAGGCCTGGATGCGCGCGGCGGGGATGAAGGTGCCGGTGGGGTTGTTCGGGTTGGCGATGAAAATCAGGCGGGTATCGTCGGCGATGGCGGCCAGCATGGCGTCGAGGTCGTGGCCGTAGTCACTGGCGGGCACGACGATGGCGCGCGCGCCCACGCCCTGGGTGGCCAGCGCGTAGACGGCGAACGAGTACTGCGAATACAGCACCGACTGGCCGGCGGCGACAAAGGCGTGCGCGGCGATTTCAAGGATGTCGTTGCTGCCGTTGCCAAGGGTAATCCAGTCGGCCGGCACCTGGTAGCGCTCGGCCAGCGCCGCTTTCAGGGCGAAGCCGTTGGCGTCCGGATAGCGCCCCAGTTCGGCGGCCGCGGCGGCCATCGCCGCGCGGCTCGAGTCGGGCACGCCGAACGGGTTTTCGTTCGATGCCAGCTTGACGATGGCCGCTTCATCCAGGCCGAACTCGCGCGCCACTTCGGCGATCGGCTTGCCGGCCTGGTAGGGGGCGATGGCGCGCACGTAGTCGGGGCCAAAGGAGGAAAGGTCGGGCTTGTTCATAAAATCTCTTTTCTTGAAATTACAGGCTGACGGGGTAGGAGCCGAGCACCTTGAAAAAGGCGGCGCGGTCTTTCAGTTCGACCAGCGCCTTGGCGACGGCGGGATCGAAACCGTGGCCCTCGATGTCCACATAAAAATAGTAGTCCCAGGTGCCGATGCGCGCCGGGCGCGATTCGAAGCGGGTCATCGACACGCCGTTGGTGGCCAGCGGCGCCAGCATTTCGTAGACGGCGCCGGCCTTGTTCGGCACCGCCATCACGATCGAGGTCTTGTCCAGGCCCGACGGGTTCGTTTGCAGGTGGCCGATGATGGCAAAGCGGGTGCGGTTGTGCGGGTCGTCCTGGATGTGCGCCTGCACCACGCCGAGCTTGTACTGCTCGCCCGCCATCTCGCTGGCGATGGCGGCAATGGTGGCGTCGTTGGCGGCCATCAGCGCCGCTTCGGCGTTCGAAGCGACGGCGCGCCGTTCGAGTTGCGGGTAGTGCTGATTGAGCCAGCCCTGGCACTGCGCCAGCGCCTGCGAGTGGGCGCACACCACGGTGACGCCGTCCATCGAGCCCGTCTTGCTCATCAGGCTGTGATGGACGGGAATCGCCACTTCGCCGCTGATCAGGGCGGTGGTGGCGAGCATCAGGTCGAGCGTGCGGTTGATCGCCCCTTCCGAGGAATTTTCAACCGGCACCACGCCGAAGTCGGCGGTGCCGGCCTCGGTGGCACGGAACACTTCGTCGATCGACACGCAGGGCAGGCCGTCGACGGCGCCGCCGAACTGCTGGTAGACGGCCTGCTCGGAAAACGTGCCGGCCGGGCCCAGGTAGGCCACCACCACGCGCTTTTCCAGCGAGCGGCAGGCCGACATGATTTCGCGGTAAATCGTTTGCAGGTCGGCGCTCTTGAGGGGGCCGGGATTGCGCTCGGCCACCCCGCGCAGGATTTGCGCTTCGCGCTCGGGGCGAAACACGGGGGCGCGCGTCTCGGCCTTGACGTGGCCTACTTGCTGGGCCAGGCGGGCGCGCTGGTTCAACAGGTCCAGCAGTTGCGCGTCGATCGCATCGATCTGCACGCGCAAGGGAGTCAGTTTGTCTGTCATGATTCGCTTACATTGGTTCGAAGGGAGCGCCCCGGCCAGGCGGCCGGGGCGCGGCCGGCCGCATCGTTTCAGCGGCCGGCGAATTCGTTCAAATAATCGACCAGGGCTTGCACGCCCTCGATCGGCATCGCGTTGTAGATCGATGCGCGCATACCGCCGACGGACTTGTGGCCCTTCAGTTGCAGCAGGCCGCGCGCGGTGGCGCCGGCCAGGAATTCGGTGTTTTTCGTCTCGTCGCGCAGGTAAAACGGCACGTTCATGCGCGAGCGGTTGGCCGGCGCCACCCGGTTGCTGTAAAAATCGTCGGCGTCGAGCGCGGCGTACAGCAGGCGCGCTTTTTCGATGTTGATCGCTTCGATGGCCGCCACCCCGCCCTGCTGCTTCAGGTGCGCGAACACCAGGCCGGCAATATAGATGGCGTAGGTGGGCGGCGTGTTGTACATCGAGTCGTTGTCGGCCACCGTCTTCCAGTCGAAGGCGGACGGGCAGATCGACAGCGCATGGCCGAGCAGGTCCTCGCGCACGATCACCAGGGTCAGGCCGGCCGGGCCGATGTTCTTTTGCGCGCCGCCGAAGATGACGCCGTATTGCGACACGTCGATCACGCGCGAGAGGATGTGCGAGGACATGTCGGCCACCAGCGGCACCGCGCCCTGCACGGTGGGCACGAAGTCGAACTCGACGCCGTCGATGGTCTCGTTGGTGCACAGGTGCAGGTAGGCGGCGCCGGGGGTGAGGCGCCACGACGCTTGCGGCGGCACGCTGGTAAATTGTTCGCCCTCGCCGCTGGCGGCGACGTTGACGCGGGCGTAGCGGGCCGCTTCCTTGATCGATTTGCCGGACCAGGATCCGGTGTGGACGAAATCGATGGTGGGCGACCCGGCGCAGCGCCCCACTAAATTCATCGGCACGATGGCGTTCTCGGCCAGTCCGCCGCCCTGCAGGAACAGGATACGGTAATTGTCCGGCACCGCCAGCAGTTCGCGCAGATCCGCTTCGGCCTGCCGGTAGATCGAGATGAATTCGGGTCCCCGATGGCTCATCTCCATCACGGACATGCCGCTGCCGTGCCAGTCGAGCATCTCGCTGGCGGCCTGTTGGAGCACCGTTTTCGGCAAGACGGCGGGGCCGGCGGAAAAATTGTAAATGTGGGTCAAAGCGATTCCTGCACGGTTACCAGGGTACTGAATGCACCCAGTATAAAGAAAAAAAGGGAGAGCCGCGGCTCCCCCTTCAGTTGCTGCTGTTTAGCTGCCCGCGTCGCCCTCGGGCGGCAGGTCGCTGTCGCTCGACGCTTCCGGCGGCAAGGGATTGCCCACCGTCGGCGCCCGCGACTCCGGTTCCTCCGCCTGCAAGGCGCCCGGCAAGGTCACCACGTCTTCCAGGTCGGTCTCGACGATGCGCTGCAGGCCCGACAGCTTGGTGCCGTCTTCCACCGCGATCAGGGTCACGCCCTGGGTGGCGCGGCCCATTTCGCGGATCTCGGAAACGCGCGTGCGAATGAGCACGCCGCCGGTGGTGATGAGCATGATCTCGTCCTTCGGCTCGACCAGGGTGGCGGCCACCACGCGGCCATTGCGCTCGCTGGTCTGGATGGCGATCATGCCCTTGGTGCCGCGGCCGTGGCGCGTGTACTCGGTGATCGGGGTACGCTTGCCGTAGCCGTTTTCGGTGGCCGTGAGCACCGACTGCTGCTCATTTTCCGCCACCAGCAGGGCGATGACGTTCTGTCCCTCTTCCAGGTTCATGCCGCGCACGCCGCGCGCCGTGCGGCCCATCGGACGCACATCGGATTCCTCGAAGCGCACTGCCTTGCCGGAGTCGGAGAACAGCATGACGTCGTGCTCGCCGTCGGTGAGGGCGGCGCCAATCAGGAAGTCGCCGTCATCGAGGTCGACCGCGATGATGCCGGCCTTGCGGGGATTCGAGAAATCGCGCAACGGCGTCTTCTTGACGGTGCCGAGCGAGGTCGCCATGAACACGTAATGGTCTTCCGGGAAGGTGCGGTTCTCGCCCGACAACGGCAGGATCACGGTGATCTTCTCGTTGTCCTGCAGGGGGAACATATTGACGATCGGTTTGCCGCGCGAATTGCGCGAACCCTGCGGCACTTCCCATACCTTCAGCCAGTACATGCGGCCGCGGTCGGAGAAGCACAGGATGTAATCGTGCGTGTTGGCGATGAACAGCTGGTCGATCCAGTCTTCTTCCTTGGTCGCCATGGCCTGCTTGCCGCGGCCGCCACGCTTTTGCGCGCGGTACTCGGAAATCGGCTGCGACTTCATGTAGCCCGTGTGCGACAGGGTCACCACCATGTCTTGCGGGGTGATCAGGTCTTCCGTTTCCAGGTCGGTGGCGTTCATCTCGATGGCCGAGCGGCGCACGTCCTTGTTGCCGGTGCCGTATTCGTTGACGATGACGGTCAGTTCGTCGGTGATGATGGTGGTCACGCGCGATGGCTTCGACAGGATGTCGAGCAGATCGGCGATGTGCTCCATGATTTCCTTGTACTCGGCGACGATCTTGTCCTGCTCGAGACCGGTCAGGCGTTGCAGGCGCATCTGCAGGATTTCCTGGGCCTGCTCGTCCGACAGGCGGTACATGCCATCGGCCTGGATGCCGTAATGCTTGGGCAAATGCTCGGGACGGAAGGCTTCGATGCCGCCGATGGTGCCGCCGGCGGCGGTGCGGGTGAGCATCTCGCGCACCAGCGAGGAATCCCACGAGCGGGCCATCAGTTCGGTCTTGGCCACCGGCGGCGTCGGTGCGGCGCGGATGATGGCGATGAAGTCTTCGATGTTGGCCAGCGCGACGGCCAGGCCTTCGAGCATGTGACCCCGTTCGCGCGCCTTGCGCAGTTCGAACACGGTGCGGCGCGTGACCACTTCGCGGCGGTGCGCCAGGAAGCACTCGAGCATCTGCTTGAGGTTGAGCAGCTTCGGCTGGCCATTGACCAGCGCCACCATGTTCATGCCGAAGGTGTCTTGCAACTGGGTCTGCTTGTACAGATTGTTGAGCACCACTTCCGGCACTTCACCGCGCTTGAGCTCGATGACCACGCGCATGCCCGACTTGTCGGACTCGTCGCGGATATCGCTGATGCCTTCGAGTTTCTTGTCGCGCACGTTCTCGGCGATACGCTCGAGCAGCGATTTCTTGTTGACCTGGTAGGGCAGCTCATCGACGATGATGGCGATGCGCCCGCCGTCCTTGCCGTATTCCTCGAAGTGGGTCTTGGCGCGCATCACCACGCGGCCACGGCCGGTGCGATAACCGTCGCGCACGCCCGAGACGCCATAGATAATGCCGGCGGTGGGGAAGTCCGGCGCCGGGATGATCTCGATCAGTTCATCAATCGAGCAATCGGGATTGCGCAGCACGTGCAGCGCGCCGTTGATGGTCTCGGTGATGTTGTGCGGCGGAATATTGGTCGCCATGCCCACGGCGATCCCCGAGGAACCGTTGATCAGCAGGTTCGGGATGCGGGTGGGCAGGACGGTCGGCTCTTTTTCCTTGCCGTCGTAGTTGGGCTGGAAGTCGACCGTGTCCTTGTCGATGTCGGCCAGCACTTCGCTGGCGATCTTGTCGAGGCGGCACTCGGTGTAACGCATCGCCGCGGCGGAGTCGCCGTCGATGGAGCCGAAGTTGCCCTGGCCGTCTACGAGCGTGTAGCGCAGCGAGAAATCCTGGGCCATCCGCACCAGCGTGTCGTAGATCGAGGCGTCGCCGTGGGGGTGGTACTTACCCATGGTTTCACCGACCACGCGGGCGCACTTGACGTAGGGCCGGGTGTGGATGTTGTTCATCTCGTGCATGGCGAAGAGCACGCGGCGGTGCACCGGCTTGAGGCCATCGCGCACATCCGGCAAGGCGCGGCCGACGATCACACTCATGGCGTAATCGAGATAGCTCTTGCGCATCTCTTCTTCGAGGGAAATCGGAATTGTTTCTTTTGCGAATTGATCCATTGCGGGGGGCTGGTCTCAGGCTATATATGGTTATGCTTCAAGCGGCGCAGGCGGCCGTACAGGCGCTGCAAGCGAAGGATTTTACCATGTCACGAATAGCTATAGAACAATTCCGTACCTGGGCAATGTAGCCAAAACCGCACCAAGCGCGCGCTTGTCAAGCACCTTCACGGTGCATGGTGCATATGTTGCAAGGAAACAACGTGCACTGAAAAAGGGCTAGGGAAAGGTTCATGGCAGCGTCGTACTGCTTCGCCGGGTGTGGCAAAATGGCCGGGAAATTCAATTGCCTGTTTCGCAAGCAGGTCGCGAACACCGCTTAAGTTGATGTTACTATTCTGTCCATGCACGCCAGTTGCGCAGTGTTTGCTGCGGATATTACCCCCCGAAAGGAAGAAGAAACATGAATAAATTAGCCACCTTCGTTCTCGCCGCATCCGCAGCGATGGCCGGCAGCGCCTACGCCCAGAGCAGCGCGCCGACCGCCCCACCGTATGCCCCCTTGAGCGTCGACATCAAGGCCAACTCCCCTTACAGTGCTTATGTGCAGGATGCGCGCGGCGTGATCGCCCGCAACCCGTTCGGCCTGTGCTGGCGTACTGGCTACTGGACCCCGGCCGATGCCGTTCCAGGTTGCGATCTGCCACTGTGCGTAGCTCCAGAAAAACTGGAAAACGGCAAATGCGTCGCGCCGCCAGCACCCGTGATCGCACCACCACCAGCAGCACCAGCACCGGCACCTGTCGTTGCCGCGCCAGTGGCCGTGTCGGAAAAAGTGAGCTACTCGGCTGACGCCTTCTTCGACTTCGACAAAGCCGTCCTCAAACCAGCCGGCAAAGCCAGCCTGGACGACCTGAGCTCGAAACTGGCAGGCATGAACCTGGAAGTCATCATCGCCGTCGGTCACACCGACTCGGTCGGCACCGATGCGTACAACCAGAAATTGTCGGTACGTCGTGCTGAAGCGGTCAAAGCGTACCTGCAAGACAAAGGTATCGAAGCGAACCGTATCTACACCGAAGGCAAAGGCGAAAAAGCGCCCGTGGCTGACAACAAGACTGCCGAAGGCCGCGCCAAAAACCGTCGCGTCGAAATCGAAGTCGTCGGTACCCGCTCGAAGTAATTCTTGAACAGCGCTACGGCGCTGTGCCAGGCCACCCTGCTACGGCGGGGCGGCCTGGCACGGTGCTGGGACGCTCTTCCATGAACCCCGCCACGGCGGGGTTTTTTTATGGTGACACGCGCAAATTCTCACCCGTTCGCCCAGGCCCGCAAATACCCGCTATGATTCCCCCCATGAATGCAAACGCCGACCCCCACGAAATCCAGAAATTCAGTGACCTTGCCCACCGCTGGTGGGATCCGACGTCCGAATTCCGCCCCCTGCACGACATCAACCCGCTGCGCCTCGAGTGGATCCATGCGCGCGCCCCGTTAAACGGGCGCAAGGTGATCGACATCGGTTGCGGTGGTGGCATCCTGGCCGAATCGATGGCCCGCAAAGGTGCCGACGTGACCGGCATCGACCTGTCCGAGAAAGCCCTCAAAGTGGCCGACCTGCACAGCCTCGAAGCGGGCGTGACGATGCGCTACGAGCTGATCTCCGCCGAGGACATGGCCGCGCGCGAGCCGGGCCAGTTCGATGTCGTGACCTGTCTTGAAATGCTCGAGCACGTGCCCGACCCCGCCTCGATCGTGCGCGCCGCCGCCGCCCTGTGCAAACCGGGGGGCAAGGTGTTTTTCTCGACCCTCAACCGCAATCCGAAAAGTTACCTGTTCGCCGTCATCGGTGCCGAATACGTGCTGCGCCTGCTGCCCAAGGGCACCCACGACTACGCCAAGTTCGTCACGCCGGCCGAACTGTCGCAGTTCGTGCGCCAGGCTGGCCTGCAGCTCGATGGCATCAAGGGCATGACGTACAACCCCTTCACGAAGGTGTATTCGCTCAACGCCGACACCAGCGTCAACTACATGATCGCTTGCTCGAAACCGCTGTAATCCCTCAAGAAACTTCATGACCCGTATTCTTCCGACGTCGGCACCGCGTGCCATCCTGTTCGACCTCGATGGCACGCTGGCCGACACCGCGCCAGACCTGGCCGCCGCCGTCAACTTCCTGCGCACCGAGCGGGGCCTCGAACCGACCCCGTACGCCGTGCTGCGTCCCACCGCATCGGCCGGCGCACGCGGCATGATCGGCGCCGCCTTCGGCTTGCAGCCCGCCGACGAAGGCTTCGAAGAATTGCGCGTGCAATGGTTCGAGCGCTACCAGGGTGCGATGGCGGTCGAGAGCACCTTGTTCGACGGCGTCGTCGAACTGCTCGACGGCATCAGCGCCGCTGGCATGGCATGGGGCGTGGTCACCAACAAGCCGGCGCGCTTTACCGATCCGCTGATGCCGCAGATCGGCCTGGCGCATGCCGGCTGCATCGTCTCGGGCGACACCACCGGTTTTTCCAAGCCCCACCCTGCCCCTTTGATCGAAGGCGCGCGCCGGCTCGACGTCGCCCCCGAGCACTGCTGGTACGTGGGCGACGACCTGCGCGACATCGAAGCGGGCCGCGCCGCCGGCATGGTCACCGTGGCGTGCGCCTGGGGCTACTGCGGCGAACTCGAACCCGTGCACTGGGGCGCCGACTACCTGCTCGATTCGCCACTGGACCTGCTGCACGCCCTGCGTGAACTGACGCCTGCGCAGACGCGCGCCGACACGCCAGCGTAGTGCTGCGGCCGGTGCGGCCATCAAGCGCACGGCCACATACCCGCACTCCCGCGTGGCGGTAGGACTTTCACGCGCCCATCGACACGCCAGCTTAGCCGTACGACTTTCAATAGCTCATTGCCACGCCAGCGTCGTGGTGTGCCTTTGAATCCCCATTACCATGCCAGCGTCGTGGTGCGCCTTTCAATCGCTCATCGCCACGCCAGCGTCGCGGTGTGCCTTTGAATCCCCATTACCATGCCAGCGTCCCGGTGCGCCTTTCAATCCCCTATTCGCACGCCAGCGTCGCGGTGCGACTGGTAGCGTCGCATTGACACGCCAGCGGCGTGGTGCAACTCGATATCTCTCGCCGGCGTAACGACTGCCTGCCGACACGCCAAGGCACGACCTGTCTGCCAGAGCACCCGCTAGTGCGCGGGCACCGGAACGCCACGCCGGCGCTAGGACTTGGCGGCGGCCTTTGCCAGTGTTTGCTTCAAGGGCTCGGACTGGGGATTCGTGTATTTGCCCGCGATCACGTCTTGCGCTGCCACCGTCTGGCGGTAGTAGGCATTATTGGCATTCTGGCTGTAGCGAATACCGTTGATGCCGACGGCCGCCACGTTGCCGAACAGCCCTTCGGTGCCGGTCCAGACGACGACGTCGCCATCGCCTGCCGTCCCCTGCACCATCTTGGCCCAGTTGATGATGGTCAGACCCGCATTCGCATTGAGCGAAAACTCGGTTTTTTGCATGAACTTCGACACCGCCACATCGTTGTTCAGCACCAGCGCCACCGGTCCCCCTTCGGCCCCGGCCTGGGCACCCACGCTGATGCCGCCCAGGTTATAGAAGGCCGGATCGCTCCAGCTGCCATCGGGCCGCTTGACCAGCAAGACCCCGGCGCCGCCGGTCGCCCCCACGCCCAGCGCAGCGCGCACATAGGTCGGGATAATGAACACCCCCTTGGCCGTTTGCAGCAACGGCTTCATGCTTGGCACCGCTTCCATCCGGGCGACCACGGCAACCGCCTCGCTGACGCGCTTGGCAGCGGCAGCTTCCTGGCGGCTGGTGGTGGCGCTGGGCGTGGCAGCGGCGGGCGCGGCCTGCGTTGCCGCGGCGGCAGGGCTGGTCTGGGCCAGGACAGCGCTGCCGGGCAGCGTCAGTGCCGTTACAACAGCCAGAACAGCGGCTAGCAAGGTCGAGTGAATCGTTTTCATGTGGTGAACTCCAGAGTTGTGATGCGATAGAAAAACCAGGCCTTGGCGTTCGCCTGTATGGCCGGTGTTAGTCACTGACTTCGATAACCACCTTGACGGCCCCGCTTTGTGCCGCGGCGCCGAAGGTCTGGTAGGCGTCTTCGATCTGGGACAGCGGAAAGCGGTGCGTGATGAACTGGCTGGCGTCGATTTTCCGCGCGCTGACGGCCCGCATCAGTTGGGGGATGGTGACGGTATCGACCAGGCGCGTGGTGATGCTGATGTTATGCGACCACAGGCGCTCGAGATGCAGATCGACCTTGGTGCCGTGCACGCCGACATTGGCGATCACCCCGCCCGGCGCCACCAGCTCTTCGCACAAGGCGAAGCTTGCTGGCACGCCGACCGCTTCGATGACGGTATCGGCGCCGCGCCCGCCCGTGAGGGCCATCACTTGCGCGGCGCTATCGGCGCCTGGCTTCATGCAATGGGTGGCGCCGAAGCGCTGCGCCAGTTCCAGGCGCTTGCTGTCGGGGTCGATGACGACGAGGACGGCGGGCGTAAAAAACTGTGCCGTCAGCAGTGCCGCCAGCCCGATCGGCCCGGCGCCGACGATGGCCACGCTGCCACCCGGCTGCACCTTTCCGTTGAGCACGCCGCATTCAAACCCCGTCGGCAAAACATCGCTGAGCATAGTCAGTGCCGCTTCGTCGACGCCATCGGCGATGTGGTGCAAGCTGAAATCGGCGTGGGGCACCCGTACGTACTCGGCCTGGGTACCATTGATACGGTTGCCGAGTATCCAGCCCCCATCGAGGCAATGCGAGTACATGGCTCGGCGACAATATTCACAACGGCCACAGGACGTAATGCAGGAAATGAGTACCCGCTCCCCTACCCGAAAGCCACTGACGGACGGCCCTGCCGCATGGACCACGCCGACACCCTCGTGCCCCAGCGTGGTACCGGGCTGACAGCTGGGCACATCGCCCTTGAGGATATGCAGGTCGGTGCCGCAGATGGTGGTACGGGTGAGCCGCACGACGGCATCGCCGGGCGCGGTCAGCGCGGGCATCGGCCGTTCTTCCAGGGCACGTTGCCCGGGTCCGTGAAACACCAAAGCGCGCATGATCGCCTCCGAAGTCATTCACCATGGGTCGAGCATACGACAACGCGCCAGCGTTCCAGCCCCCGTCCGTTTCCCGAACTGGCGCGCAATAACACCCCTTGCGCTCCATCAAACGCGCGCCGCCTCGCCACGGGCAAGGGCGACGTCTGCCAGCGTCAGCGGGGCCGATGGCGGGGTGCTGCGCCCCCTGCATCGGCGCTGCATGACCTGCGCGCGCCATGGGCACAGACATCGCACGCGGCCCCCGTTTGCGCTACAATGAACGTTCTGTGGGGGCGACCTGGTTTCGACGTGGGTTGCAAAGCAGTGCAGGGCATACCGAGGGCGGGCTACCTCGTAAATACAACCTGAAAAAACTTAACTGCAAACGATAACTCGTACGCACTGGCAGCTTAATTGCTGTTAGCTCTAGAACACCTCGTCCCTGGGGTGGGCCGTTAAAAGCTCTAGAGTCATTTACAGGGACTCGTCTGATACTGGGCTACTTAGTATTCGACTAAATAATAGGTAACTCGCTTGTACACAGCGTGCACGTCCGCGTTGTACCGGTTAAATTAAATGGCAGTGCTAAGTATGTAGAACTGTCTGTAGAGTGCTTGCGGACGCGGGTTCGATTCCCGCCGCCTCCACCATAGCATCCAAAAAAACCGTCCAGTGGACGGTTTTTTTTCGTTTGCGCCAACGAGGCGGCGGGAATCGAAGCCGCGGGACGCGGGGCGTAGCAGGGGTTTCGAGCCGCATGCGGCGAGCCTGCGGAGCGACTTGCGCTTGCAAGCGCAAGGCTCTCCGATTCCTCTAACTAGAGGGAAATCGCCAAGCGATTTCTTGCTTTTCGCCTCCACCACGCACCCAAGGCGGCGGGAATCGAAGCCGCGGGACGCTGGGCGTAGCAGGGGTTTCAAGCCGCATGCGGCGAACCTGCGCAGCGACTTGCGCTTGCAAGCGCAAGGCTCTCCGATTCCTCTAACTAGAGGGAAATCGCCAAGCGATTTCTTGCTTTTCGCCTCCACCACGCACCCAAGGCGGCGGGAATCGAAGCCGCGGGACGCTGGGCGTAGCAGGGGTTTCAAGCCGCATGCGGCGA